>NZ_WBKP01000017.1 GCF_009602465.1 Cumulibacter manganitolerans
GCCGCCCCGGCGGCGCCGAGCGCCGCGCGGCGCAGGATCTCGCTGGGCACGCCGGGCTACTTCGGCGCCGGCGCGATGGGGTCGGCGTCGGCGCGGGCGCCGTACGCCCCCGACGTGCCGCCGTCCTCGGCCTTCAGCGCCCACACGACGTTGACCTGCCCGGAGGCGCGGTCGGCGTTGTCGACGGTCGAGATGCTCGTCGCGACGGTGGCGTCGGCCTTCGCCGCGCCGATGAGGCCCTTGGCGCCGGCAGCGCTGTCGTCTCCGGCGATGACGACGTTGGCGCCGGCCTTGTCGAGCGCGGAGGCGAGGGCCAGCAGCATCTGGTTGCGTTGCTTGGCGTCACTGGAGGGCGCTCCCGAGGTGACGATGACGACGTTGGACGCCGGCTGGATGTCGGTGGAGTCGACCTTGAGCACGCCCAGGCTGCCCAGCCCGGACAGCACGGTGGTGATCGCCGCCGCGGGCTGGCCGGGGCCACCGTTCGGCGCGACGATCATCGCCGCGAGCAGCGAGCCGACCACGGTACCGGGATCGTTGCTCTCGGGCAGGTTGACGCCGGCGGGCAGGTCGCTGGAGGCGTACTTGAGCATCTCGTCGGCGTGCGAGGGGTCGGTGTAGCCGTCGGTGAGCGAGATCGCGCCGGTGTTCTTGCCGCCCGCCGCCTGCATCATCTTGATGATCGGGTCGCGCAGCTCGGCGGTCACGGCGTCGCCGGCGGTGATGACGACGAAGTTCTGGTCCTTCAGCACGCCGTTGACCAGCTGCGGGGCGACGGAGGCGTCGAAGCCGCTGTTGTTGGTGAGCGCCTGGTCGAGCTGGGTGACCCGGTTCTCCAGGGTGCGCTTGTCGTTCTTCAGGCCCGAGACGTTGGACTGCAGGTTGGTGACGATGCCGCCGTTGAGCGCCGTCGTACCGATGATGATGCCCAGCGCGATCGCGAGGAACACCGAGATCAGCGAGACGACGTGGTACTTGAAATCGATCACGAGAAGAGGTCCTTAACCCAGAAGACGAAGCTCTGCCACTTGTCGATGAGAATCTCGAAGTAGGTCTGTCCCGCCTCCGAGATGGCGATGGCCACGGCGATGGCGACCAGCGCGGCGAGCACGATGGCGATGAGCGAGCCGGTGGAGATGCGGCTGCGGTAGAGGCGGCTGACCCCCTTGGCGTCGACGAGCTTGCCGCCGACCCGCAGCCGGGTGAGGAAGGTGGAGGCCATGCCGCCGCGGCCCTTGTCGAGGAACTCGACGAGCGTGGCGTGCGTGCCGACGGCGACGATCAGGTCGGCGCCCTTCTCGTCGGCCAGCAGCATCGCGATGTCCTCGCTGGTGGCGGCGGCCGGGAAGGTGACGGCCTCGACACCGAGGTCCTGGACGCGCTGCAGGCCGGGGGCGCGCCCGTCGGGGTAGGCGTGCACCACGACCTCGGCGCCGCACTTGAGCACGTGGTCGGAGACCGAGTCCATGTCGCCGATGATCATGTCCGGCTGCAGCTTCATCTCCAGCAGCGCGTCCGCGCCGCCGTCCACGCCCACGAGGACCGGCTTGTACTCGCGGATGTACGAGCGCAGGTGCTTGAGGTCTTCCTTGTAGTCGTAGCCGCGGACGACGACGAGCGCGTGCCGGCCCTGGAACTCGGTGTGCACCTCGGGGACGCCGATGCCGTCGAGCAGCAGCGAGCGCTCGCGCTTCATGTACTCCATGGTGTTGGCCGCGAACGCCTCGAGCTGGGTGGACAGCCCGGCCCGGGCCTCGGTCATCGCCGCCGTGATGGACTCGTCGTCGTAGCGGAACCCGGAGGCGACCTCCTTGGTGCCGGCGTACAGCCGGTCGCCCTCGACGCGGACCCGGGTGCCCTCCTTGAGGTCGGTGAACACCTGCTTGCCGACGTTGTCCAGCAGCGGGATCCCGGCGTCGACCAGGATGCCGGGGCCGAGGTTGGGATAGCGACCGGAGATGCTCGGCGAGGCGTTGACGACCGCCGACACACCGCAGGCCACCAGCGCGTCGGCGCTCACCCGGTCGATGTCGACGTGGTCGATGATCGCCACCTCACCGGGCTTGAGCCGCTTGGTCAGGTTCTTGGTACGACGATCGAGCCGAGCCACCCCTTCGGCGTTGGGACTGGCCGGCTGCGGTCGTCCCTTGCGGATGGTGGCAATCTTCATGCCCGCCATCCTTCCATCGAGCGCGCCGGTTGCCCGGGATTTGTCGGGCCTTTCGCCGCGTGTAATGGTGATCTACGACCGCTTTTCAGGCGGTTCGACGGTCACCGGAGGGCCGCCTCCGGCGGCCGCTGGAAGTGCCCGGTCGAGCGGCGCTACCGCGCCGCGCGCTTCTTGTCCTGCTCGGCGGCGGCGATCAGCTCCGCCGCGTGCGCCCTCCCGGAGTCGCTGTCGGAGAGGCCAGCGAGCATCCTGGTCAGCTCGTCGAGCCGCTCCTTCTCCCCCAAGGCGGCGATACCGCTGGTGAGCACTCCGCCGCTGGCCCGCTTGCTGATCTTGACGTGCTGGTCGGCGTACGCCGCCACCTGCGGCAGATGCGTGACGACCACCACCTGGTGGCTGCGCGACAGCGCCGCCAGCCGTCTTCCGATCTCGATGGCGGCCTCTCCCCCGACGCCGGTGTCGACCTCGTCGAAGACCATGGTGGCGACCGGGTCGGTGCCGGCGAGCACGACCTCGATGGCCAGCATGATGCGGGACAGCTCGCCGCCGGAGGCGCCCTTGTCGATCGGCCGGCCGGGGTCGTCGGCGCCGTGCGCCAGCAGGATCCGCACCTGGTCGGTACCCGACTCGTTCGCGCCGGCGAGCGCCCGGCCGACCCGTAGCGCCGGCAGCCCCTCGGTCGCCGGGCGCGTCGTCACCTGCACGCTCACCCGCGAGCCGCCGAGGGCGAGGGAGGCGAGCTCGGCGTTGATCTGCTTCTGCAGCTTCCGGGCCAGCGCGGTCCGCGCCTTCGACAGGGCCGCGGCGGCCTCGGCGGCCCGCTGCGCTGCCTGGTCGCGCTCGGCCGCGAGCTGCTCGAGGCGCTCCGCGGAGCCGTCCAGGCGCTGCAGCTGGTCGCGGGCGTCGGCCGCCCAGGCGAGGACGCCGGCCACGTCACCGGAGCCCGAGTAGCTGCGGACGAGCTCCTTGAGCTCGGCCTTGCGGGTCATAAGCTGCCCGAGGCGTTCGGGGTCGTCGCTGATGCCGGCGCCGTACGCCGACAGCTCGCCGGCGATGTCGCGCAGCTGGACGCCGAGCTCGGCGAGCCGCTCGGCGAGCGTGTCGAGCTCCGGGACGCCGGCGTCCGCGAGCGCCCGGCCGGCCTGGCCGAGCAGCGCGTCGGCGCCGCTCGCGTCGTACGCCTCGGGCGGCCCGTCGATCGCGGCGGACGCCGTCGCGACGACCTGCCGCAAAGCGTCGGCGTTCGCCAGCCGGTGCACCTCGGCGTCGATGTCGTCGTCCTCGCGCTCCTGAGGTGCGGCGCGTTCGATCTGCTCCAGACCGAAGCGCAGCAGCGCCACCTCGCGCTGGCGCGCGGCGTCGTCCCGCTGCAGGTCCGCCAGCGTGCGCACGGCGTCCTGCCAGGCGGTGAACGCCTCGGTGTACGCCGTGCGGATCTTCGCGTGCCCCGCGCCGCCGAACCGGTC
The DNA here is from genome assembly GCF_009602465.1 of Cumulibacter manganitolerans. Taxonomy (NCBI): domain Bacteria; kingdom Bacillati; phylum Actinomycetota; class Actinomycetes; order Geodermatophilales; family Geodermatophilaceae; genus Cumulibacter; species Cumulibacter manganitolerans. The sequence goes on from NZ_WBKP01000017.1 coordinate 3,637, forward strand.
GAGGACCGCGCGCTGCGCGCCCGGCCGGGCCAGCGCCAGCTGGCTGGACTGCCCGTGCACGGTCAGCTGGGTCTCGCCGATGTCGGCCAGGACGCCGACCGGCACCGAGCGGCCGCCGGCGGTGGCCCGCGAGCGGCCCTCGGCGCTGATGGACCGCGCCAGGATCAGCCGGTCGTCGTCGAGGGTCCCGCCGGCGTCCCGGCAGCGCTCGGCGGCGGGTCCCTCCGGGTCGACGACGAGGCTGCCCTCGACGTCAGCGGCGGCCGCGCCGCGGGTGACCTGCGTGGAGTCCGAGCGCGCCCCGAACAGCAGCGTCAGGCCGGCCACGACCATGGTCTTGCCGGCGCCGGTCTCGCCGGTGACGACCGTCAGGCCGGGACCGAACGGCAGCGTGGCGTCGGCGATCACGCCGAGGTTGCGGATGCGGACTTCTTCGAGCACGACGGGCCTAGGAGTCGCGGAAGCCCGTGGTGGGCAGGTGGAACTTCGCCACGAGCCGTCCGGCGAAGTCGGCGTCGGTGAGCCGCGCGATCCGGATCGGCTGCCGCCCGGCGCGCACGACGACCCGGTGACCGGCGGGGACGTCGAGCACCCGGCGTCCGTCGGCCGCGAGCAGCGCGTCCTGCCCGCGGTCGGCGACGTCGACGCTCACCACCGAGGACGGCGCGACGACGAGCGGCCGCGCGAACAGCGCGTGTGCGGCGTTGGGGACGATCAGCATCGCCTCGACCTGCGGCCACATCACCGGGCCCCCGGCGCTGAAGGCGTAGGCGGTGCTGCCGGTCGGCGTGCTGCACAGGACGCCGTCGCAGCCGAAGCTGGTGACGGGGTGCCCGTCGACGCCGATGGCGACCTCGAGGATGCGCTCGCGCTGGGTGCGCTCGAGGGAGGCCTCGTTCAGCGCCCAGGTGCGCTGCTTGGCGTGCGGGCGAGCCGGGTCGAAGACGTCGATGTCGAGGGTCATCCGCTCCTGGACGCTGTACGCGCCGGCGAGCAGCCGGTCGACCACCGTGTCGATCATCTCCGGCTCGGTCTCGGCGAGGAAGCCGACGTGACCGAGGTTGACCCCGGTCATGGCCGCGCCGTACGGGCGCGCGTACCGCGCCGCGCGCAGGAAGGTGCCGTCGCCGCCGAGCACGATCACCACCTCGGGCCGGTGGTCGTCGGGGGTGGCGGGGACGTCGGGGTCGTCCATCGGGACCGGCAGGGGGCGGACCGCGCCGTCCGGGAACATGTCCAGCTCCTCGTCCGGGACGCTGACGCAGACGCCCGCCGCGGTGAGGCGGGTGACGATGCCGCGGGCCAGCTCGATGCTGTCGTTTCGCCCGGAGTGGGTCACCAGGGCGAACTCCCGTGTGCTGCTCACCGCTCTCCTCGCTGCTCGGTCCGTGCTCGTGGCAGGTGCGACCAGTCTGTCACGGCTGCGGCGCGCGAGCCGCCCAGAGGGCGTCGAACCCGGCGTCCGGCTCGCCCTCGCGGAGCTGGACGAAGAACTCGAGGTTGCCCGCGGGCCCCGGTAGCGGGCTGGTCACGATCGCCACCGGCCCGAACCCGAACCCGGCCGCCGCGGCGACGACCTGCGCGACCGCCTCCCGATGCAGCCCGGGGTCGTCGACCACGCCACCCCTGCCCAGGTTCGTGCGGCCGACCTCGAACTGCGGCTTGACCATCGGCAGCAGCGTGCCGCCGGGCGCGACCAGCGACACGAGCGGCCCCATCACGTGCCGCAGCGAGATGAACGAGAGGTCCGCGACCACGACCGGCGCCGGCGCGACGGCACCGAGGTCGTCGCGGCCGACGTGCACCCCTTCCATCGAGGTCACCCGCGGGTCGTCGCGCAGCACCGCGACCAGCTGGTCGGTGCCCACGTCGATCGCGGTGACGTGCGCGGCGCCGCGCTCCAGGAGGATCTGGGTGAACCCGCCGGTCGACGCGCCGACGTCGACGCAGCGCCGTCCGCGGACGTCGATGCCCAGGGCGTCGAGGGCACCGGCGAGCTTGTGCGCTGCGCGGGAGACCAGGTGGTCGCCGTCGCCCGCCGCGACCTCGATCTGGTCGCCGCGCCGCACGCGCGTGGCGGGCTTGGTCGCCAGTACGCCGTTGATCCGCACCCGGCGCCCGCGGATCGCCTCGCCGGCGGTCTGCCGCGACCGCGACAGCCCCCTATCGACCAGCGCCGCGTCCAACCGCCCGGTGGGGTCCGCCTCAGCCGGTGCGTTCGATGCCATCGAGGGCCTGACGCAGGTCCCGGTGGACGGCGTCGTAGGACTCGGCGTGCTCGGTCACCGGACGCTCCGGGACGTCGTCCAGCCGGCGCACCGTCTCCCGGAAGCGCTCGGGCACCCGTGGGTCGTCGGCCAGCGACGGACGCTCGTCGCGGCGGTGGTCCTCGTCCGCGGAGGGCTCGGCCGCGGAGTTGACGTCCGCGGAGGGCGCGGCCGCGGAGTCCTCGTTCGCGGAGGGCTCGGCCGACTCGGCGGCACCGGCCGACTCGGCGGCACCGGCCGACTCGGCGGCACCGGCGGACTCGGCGGTCTCGGCCGACTCGGCGGCACCGGCGGTCTCAGGCGCACCGTACGCGGGGTCCAGCGGGGCGCGGTGCTCGCGAGCCTTGGCCATGCTGGCCGGGGTGGGCCAGCAGCTCGTCGGCCGGTTCTTCCAGGCGTCGGCCCCGGTCGCCGGAGGCTTGGGCACGGGACGTGCTGCGGTTGGCTCGTCGGAGGTCATTCTTCGATTATGCTCGTCACGGCCCACAGCCGACGAGCAAAGGACGCAGACCCACCCATGGCAACCCTCCAAGAGTGCCGCGAGGCGCTGACCGAGCTCACGAAGGACATCGCCGACTCGGACGAGAAGATCGACTTCGATCGATCGTTCAGCGCGACGGTGACCGACCTGGACACCGTCCTGAAGGGCCACTTCATCGACGGTCGGCTGTCCGATGTCGACGTGGCGAGCGATCCGGCCGCCGACGTCCGGCTCACCCTCACCTCGGACGATCTCATCGCGCTGTGCCGCGGCGAGCTGCACGCCATGAAGGCGATGGCCACCGGCAAGCTCAAGCTGCAGGCCAGCATGGGCGACATGATGAAGCTGCGCAAGCTGCTCAAGTAGCGCCGCTCGATCCGCGACCGCGCGCCGCGGCGCTCCACCGGTCCCGCTCGGAGGGGACGAGGATCATCCCGGCCTAGCTCTCGTCGGCCAGGCCCAACGAGGCGGCGACGGCGCGGGCGGTCTCGTCCGCCGGCCGGCAGCTCCGGTCCGTCCAGGCCAGCGCGCAGGCGAGCGTCGCGTAGTCGGCGGTGTCGTCGTCCCCCGCCGGGTCGTCGCCGGCTCGGATGCCGCTGTCGTCGGTGCGCCACCGGCCCGCTCGCGCCGCCTGTCCGGCGTCCGCGATCGACAGGCCCGGCCGCAGCAGCGCGCGCAGGTCGGATCCGATGTAGGTCGGCCGTTGGGCCGGCGTGGCGTGCAGGACGTCGAGCGGCCGGCTCACCCCGGTCATCACGTACAGGCTGTCGCACTCGGAGGACGTCGCGCCCTCGATGTCGGTGTCGAGCCGGTCGCCGATCACCAGCGGTCGTCGCGCGCCCGTCCGCTCGACCGACGCACGGTGCATCGCGCGATCCGGCTTGCCCGCTACGGCGTCCGGCCGGCGCCCGAGCACGTTGCCGATGACCGACACGAAAGCGCCGTTGCCGGGCAGGATCCCGCGGTCGGTCGGGAGAGTCGAGTCGGTGTTCGTGGCCACCCACAGCGCCCCGGCCCGGATCGCGATCGTCGCCTCCGAGAGCAGGATCCAGCCGGTGTGCGGCGAGTGGCCCTGCACGACGGCGCCGGGGTCGACCTCCGCGGTGTCGACCGGCTCCAGCCCCGCGCCGGCGACCGCCTCTCGTAGCCCTACGTCGCCCACCACGAGCACCCGGGAGCCGGGGCGCAGCCGCTCGGCGAGCAGCTGCGCCGCGACCTGGGCGGACGTGATGATCTCGGCCACGTCGACCTCGACGCCCACGTCGGCGAGCTTCGCGGCGACGTCCTCCGGCGTGCGAGAGGCGTTGTTCGTGACGTACCCGGCGCGCATGCCCGCGCGACGCGCGGCGGCGATGCTGTCGGCGGCGTGCGGTATCGGCCGGCTTCCGGCGTAGACCACGCCGTCGAGGTCGAACAGCCCCACGTCATAGTGCTCGCACAGCGGGTCGGGGGTCATCGCGCTCCTTGGTCGTGCGGACTCGTCGGGCCGCCCGCACGTCGACGACGTACCTGCTGCGGGCCCCGCCGGGAGTCTGCCAGAACCGCCGGCGGAGCGCCCCGTCGACCTCCAGCTGTACGTTCTCCGGCCAGCCGCCCGCCAGCCGGATGACGGCCCGGGAGTAACCCTCGCAGTCGATGGTGTCCACGGCACCGCCGTCCGCCGAGCGTGGCACGACCAGCCGCCAGACCGCGACCTGGTCGCCGCTCGGGAGCGTCCGCACCTCCGGCGTGCCGGACAGCCGCCCGCGCAGCCGGACCTCGTTGACCGGGGAACCTTCAGACGTGCTCATCGCGGGCCCTCATCTCTCACCGCCGGAATCTTGCGACGAGTGTGTCGGCCGTGGCCCGCGCCGGGAAGCCGCCGGCGGCGCCCTGTGGACAGCCGCGGCCGGTTGGGGAGAAACCACACGAAAGCGGGCCTCGTCGGCGAAAGCGGGAAAACTTCCCCGCTTCTGCCGACAAAGCCCGCTCTGTCGTGCTGCGGCCCGGCCGGGCGTCGCTGCTACCCAGCAGACCCGCTGTCGGGGTCGGCCGGCTCGCCCGCCTGCTCGGCGGTGCCGAGCTCGTCGAGGCGCTCTGCCGCGTCGGTCTCCCCCTCGGTGTCGGCCTCGGCGGCGGCCGCGAACCACTCGCGGGCCTCGTCGCGGCGACCGGCGTCCAGCAGCGCGTCGGCGTAGGCGTACCAGAGCCGGGCGTTCCACGGCCGCTGCTGAGCGCGGTCCAGCCCGAACTTCTCGAGCACCCGCAGCGCGGCGTCCACCTCGTGCAGGTCGCGCCGGGCACCGGAGTGCACGATGACCAGCTCGGCCTGGACGGCGCGCGGCAGCGCGGCCGCCTCCGGGGCGGTCACCAGCGTGATGGCGCGGTCGGCGCGGCCGAGCGCGCGCTCGCAGTCGGCGATGATCGGCAGATGGCCGGCGTCGCCGGTCATCCGGCGGCAGGCGCGGAGGTCGCGCGCCGCCTCGGCCCACTCTCCTGCCTGGTAGGCCACGATGCCGGCCGCCTCCCGCACGGCGGCCAGCCGCGGGGCCTGGTCGCGGGCATAGCGGGCGTGCTCGAGCGCGCGCTGCGGATCCTCGTCCACCAGGCTGCCCGCGGCAACGAGATGCACCGCCACCGTGTCCGCCTTGGGGCCGAGGGTGTTGAGGTCCCGGAGGACGGCGCGATCGAGCATGCTCGGCTCGATGCCGTCGGGAACGGGCGGCGCCTTCGGTCGGTCCTCCCGCTCGGGACGACGGCGGTCGTAGCCCTCGCCGGCCGCGCGCTCGGAGCGGCGTTCCCAGACGTCGCGGTCGCTCGATCCGGCCCGATCGCGACCGCCGTAGCGGTTGCCTCGCTCAGCACGTCCCTGCCCCGGACGATCATCGCGGCCGCCGAAGCCACCCCGGTCGTCGCGACGGGGACCACCGTAGCCGTCACGGTCGTCGCGGCGCGGACCACCGAAACCGCCGCGGTCGTCACGGCCGCGGAAGCCGCGGCCGTCCTCGGAACGGCCGCGGAACCCCGCGCGATCCTCGCGGCCGGCAGCGCCCTGCGCACCTCGGGGACCGCCGAAGCCGCCGCGGTCGTCCCGACGCGCGCCTCGAGGACCGTCACGATCATCGCGACGCGGACCCCGGACACCATCACGCGACCCGCCGAACCCGCCATCGTCGCGACGCGGACCACGATCATCGCGCTGCGCGCCACGGAAGCCTTCGCGATCGTCGCGACGCGGCCGGCGGTCATCGCGCTGCGCGCCACGGAAGCCTTCGCGATCGTCGCGACGCGGCCGGCGGTCATCGCGCTGCGCGCCACGGAAGCCTTCGCGATCGTCGCGACGCGGCCGGCGGTCATCGCGCTGCGCGCCACGGAAGCCTTCGCGATCGTCGCGACGCGGCCGGCGGTCATCGCGCTGCGCGCCACGGAAGCCTTCGCGATCGTCGCGACGCGGCCGGCGGTCATCGCGCTGCGCGCCACGGAAGCCTTCGCGATCGTCGCGACGCGGCCGGCGGTCATCGCGCTGCGCGCCACGGAAGCCCTCGCGATTGTCCCGACGCGGCCCACGGGCATCGCTGCCGTCCCGCCACGGGCGTCCGCTGCTGCGCGCTGCTCCACCGAAGCCGCCGCGCGAGTCGGACCGCGCGTCGTCGCGGCCCACGGGCCGCGCTCCCCAGTCGCGGTCACCGGAACGGCCGCGGGTACCGCCGCCCGAGCCGCGATACTCACCGGCATCGCTGCGGTGACCGCCGAAGCCCCGGCCCCCGCGATCACCGCCCGCGAAGCCACCGGAGCGGCGTCCCTCGCCGCGGAAGTCGCCCGAGGGCCGGCTCGAGCCGCCGTCCCGGCCCCAGCGCGCGTCGCGAGCTCCGTCCCTGGACTCGGGGCGTCGGTCATCGCGTCGTCCGCCGGAGCCGCCGCTATCGCGTCCGCGATCACCAGGTCGGCCGCTTCCGCGACCCTCCCCGTGCGCCCACGAGCCACGGCCCCCGTCGAAGCGCCCGGACCGCCCGCGATCATCTCGGCCGGCCGGACCACGCCCACGATCCCCGCTCCACCGACCGGCGCGGTCCTGGCCGCGGGAGCCGTCTCCACGCGCCCCCGCTCCATCGCGTCCGTCGCGGCGCCGCTCGCCTGCGCGGTCCTGATCGTCTCGCTCATCGCGCGCCATGCTGCCACGCTCCACTCTTGTCGATTTGGGTGCTGGTGCACCCGGAAACAACGATAGGGGGCCACGCAAGTGGCCCCCTATCGGGAAAATTGTCCGGCGACGTCCTACTCTCCCACACCATCGCTAGTGCAGTACCATCGGCGCTGAGAGGCTTAGCTTCCGGGTTCGGAATGGAGCCGGGCGTTTCCCTCTCGCTATGGTCGCCGAAACTCTATTGAGATGTCGGTCAGGAAAGACCGCACCTCGGGAGCTACACAGTGGACGCGGGCATTTAGCAATGCCATTAAAGATCATTCTTTGAGGTCAAGCCCTCGGACTATTAGTACCGGTCAGCTCCATGTGTTGCCACACTTCCACTTCCGGCCTATCAACCCAGTGGTCTACTGGGGTCCTTACCCGGTTAACCCGGTGAGAGTCCTCATCTTGAAGCCGGCTTCCCGCTTAGATGCTTTCAGCGGTTATCCGTACCGAACGTAGCCAACCAGCCGTGCTCCTGGCGGAACAACTGGCACACCAGAGGTTCGTCCGTCCCGGTCCTCTCGTACTAGGGACAGCCCTTCTCAAGACTCTTACGCGCACGGCGGATAGGGACCGAACTGTCTCACGACGTTCTAAACCCAGCTCGCGTACCGCTTTAATGGGCGAACAGCCCAACCCTTGGGAGCGACTCCACCCCCAGGATGCGACGAGCCGACATCGAGGTGCCAAACCATCCCGTCGATATGGACTCTTGGGGAAGATCAGCCTGTTATCCCCGGGGTACCTTTTATCCGTTGAGCGACACCGCTTCCACTAGCCGGTGCCGGGTCACTAGTCCCAGCTTTCGCTCCTGTTCGACATGTCTTTCTCACAGTCTAGCTCCCTTGTGCACTTGCACTCAACACCTGATTGCCAACCAGGCTGAGGGAACCTTTGGGCGCCTCCGTTACATTTTGGGAGGCAACCGCCCCAGTTAAACTACCCATCTGACACTGTCCCTGATCCGGATCACGGACCGAGGTTAGACATCCAATTTGAACAGAGTGGTATTTCAACGTTGACTCCACAAACACTGGCGTGCCTGCTTCACAGTCTCCCACCTATCCTACACAATCCAAACCGAACACCAATATCAAACTATAGTAAAGGTCCCGGGGTCTTTCCGTCCTGCCGCGCGTAACGAGCATCTTTACTCGTAGTGCAATTTCGCCGAGTCCATAGTTGAGACAGTCGAGAAGTCGTTACGCCATTCGTGCAGGTCGGAACTTACCCGACAAGGAATTTCGCTACCTTAGGATGGTTATAGTTACCACCGCCGTTTACTGGGGCTTAAATTCTGAGCTTCGCACCGAAGTGCTAACCCGTCCTCTTAACCTTCCAGCACCGGGCAGGCGTCAGTCCGTATACATCGTCTTACGACTTCGCACGGACCTGTGTTTTTAGTAAACAGTCGCTTCTCGCTGGTCTCTGCGGCCACAACATGCTCGAACAGCAAGTGTCGTCACATGCCGCGGCCCCCCTTCTCCCGAAGTTACGGGGGCATTTTGCCGAGTTCCTTAACTATGGTTATCTCGATCGCCTTAGTATTCTCTACCTGACCACCTGAGTTGGTTTGGGGTACGGGCCGCTAAGAACTCGCTAGAGGCTTTTCTCGACAGCATAGGATCATCCAATTCGCCTCATTCGGCTATGCATCGGTTCTCACGCTTGACGGTGCGGATTTGCCTACACCAGCGCTTCGCCTTACTCCGGTACTACCACTAACCGGTAGGACTACCTTCCTGTGTCACCCCATCGCTTGCCTACTAAAGGTTCGGGTCGCGCGCTCCCCCACACTAGGTCCCGAAGGACCACGGTGAGCTCGGGCGCTTAGCATTGCCTTGTTCAGCATGGGCGTTCTTTCGCGGGTACGGGAATATCAACCCGTTGTCCATCGACTACGCCTGTCGGCCTCGCCTTAGGTCCCGACTTACCCTGGGCGGATTAGCCTAGCCCAGGAACCCTTGGTCATCCGGCGGCAGAGTTTCTCACTCTGCTTTCGCTACTCATGCCTGCATTCTCACTCGTGTGGCGTCCACGGCTGGGTTACCCCGCCGCTTCTCTCGCCACACGACGCTCCCCTACCCATCCACGCTCCTGGCCGTAAACGACAGGATGTTGCGTGAATGCCTTAGCTTCGGTGGTGTACTTGAGCCCCGCTACATTGTCGGCGCAAAATCACTTGACCAGTGAGCTATTACGCACTCTTTAAAGGGTGGCTGCTTCTAAGCCAACCTCCTGGTTGTCTGTGCAACTTCACATCCTTTTCCACTTAGTACACGCTTAGGGACCTTAGCTGAAGATCTGGGCTGTTTCCCTCTCGACTATGAAGCTTATCCCCCACAGTCTCACTGCCACGCTCTCACTTACCGGCATTCGGAGTTTGGTTGACTTCGGTAAGCTGTTGGGCCCCCTAGGCCATCCAGTGCTCTACCTCCGGCAAGAAACGCGTGACGCTGCACCTAAATGCATTTCGGGGAGAACCAGCTATTACCGAGTTTGATTGGCCTTTCACCCCTAACCACAGTTCATCCCCTCAGTTTTCAACCTAAGTGGGTTCGGTCCTCCACGACGTCTTACCGTCGCTTCAACCTGACCATGGCTAGATCACTCGGCTTCGGGTCTAGCGCATGCGACTCATTCGCTCTATTCGAACTCGGTTTCCCTACGGCTGCCCCTCACGGGTTAACCTTGCCACATACGACTAACTCGCAGGCTCATTCTTCAAAAGGCACGCTGTCACCCCTAAAGGCTCCAACGGCTTGTAGGCACACGGTTTCAGGTACTATTTCACTCCCCTCCCGGGGTACTTTTCACCATTCCCTCACGGTACTTGTCCGCTATCGGTCATCAGGGAGTATTTAGGCTTATCGGGTGGTCCCGACAGATTCACAGCGAATTTCACGGGCTCGCTGCTACTTGGGATGCTGCCTCAGAGATCTCGAGTTTTCGAATACGGGGGTCTCACCCTCTATGCCAGCGCGCTCCACACGCTTTCTTCTAACTACGAGATTTTCTTACTCTGTGCTGTCTCGGCAGAAACAGCTAGGCAGTCCCACGACCCCCACTACGCAACGCCTGCCGGCTATCACGCGCAATAGGTTTAGCCTCTTCCGGTTTCGCTCGCCACTACTAACGGAATCGCGGTTGCTTTCTCTTCCTGTGGGTACTGAGATGTTTCACTTCCCCACGTTCCCTCCGCACGCCCTATGTGTTCAGGCGTGGGTAACAGGACATGACTCCTGCTGGGTTTCCCCATTCGGAAATCCTCGGATCACAGCTTGGTTGGCAGCTCCCCGAGGCTTATCGCAGCCTCCTACGTCCTTCATCGGCTCCTGATGCCAAGGCATCCACCGTGTGCCCTTATCAACTTGGCCACAAAGATGCTCGCGTCCACTGTGTAGTTCTCAAGGTACGGGCGGTCCCGTCTTCTGTGCTCGCTGCTTTCGCCAGCCGGCGTAGTTCAGCGCAGAAACGGTCCTGACCCGAGCGAAGCGCTCAACGCTTCGTTCCAGTCCGAGGGTGACTTCCGTCCGAGCCCTCAGGACCCAACAGCGTACTCTACGAGCCGTCGCCCCCAAGCCTGTTCCACTCCGGCGAACCGGTTGTACTGAATGCTTGATTGCTTCGACTCGAACTAGTCAGTGTTCCACCCACGAGCTCCACCGGAGCATGAACATCTCCGAGTGGGCCTGGACTGCGCGGCCTTGCGACCGATCAGCCAGATGCTCCTTAGAAAGGAGGTGATCCAGCCGCACCTTCCGGTACGGCTACCTTGTTACGACTTAGTCCCAATCGCCAGTCCCACCTTCGACGGCTCCCTCCACAAGGGTTGGGCCACCGGCTTCGGGTGTTACCGACTTTCGTGACTTGACGGGCGGTGTGTACAAGGCCCGGGAACGTATTCACCGCAGCGTTGCTGATCTGCGATTACTAGCGACTCCGACTTCATGGGGTCGAGTTGCAGACCCCAATCCGAACTGAGACCGGCTTTTTGGGATTCGCTCCACCTCGCGGTATCGCAGCCCTTTGTACCGGCCATTGTAGTATGTTTGCAGCCCAAGACATAAGGGGCATGATGATTTGACGTCATCCCCACCTTCCTCCGAGTTGACCCCGGCAGTCTCCTATGAGTCCCCGCCATTACGCGCTGGCAACATAGAACGAGGGTTGCGCTCGTTGCGGGACTTAACCCAACATCTCACGACACGAGCTGACGACAACCATGCACCACCTGTATACCGCCCAAAAGGACCCCATATCTCTATGAGTTTTCGGTATATGTCAAGCCTTGGTAAGGTTCTTCGCGTTGCATCGAATTAAGCAACATACTCCGCCGCTTGTGCGGGCCCCCGTCAATTCCTTTGAGTTTTAGCCTTGCGGCCGTACTCCCCAGGCGGGGCGCTTAATGCGTTAGCTGCGGCACGGAAACCGTGGAATGGTCCCCACACCTAGCGCCCACCGTTTACGGCGTGGACTACCAGGGTATCTAATCCTGTTCGCTACCCACGCTTTCGCTCCTCAGCGTCAGTTAAAGCCCAGAGACCCGCCTTCGCCACCGGTGTTCCTCCTGATATCTGCGCATTTCACCGCTACACCAGGAATTCCAGTCTCCCCTGCTTCACTCTAGTCAACCCGTATCGACTGCAGGCCCGAGGTTAAGCCTCGGGATTTCACAGCCGACGTGATAAACCGCCTACGAGCTCTTTACGCCCAATAATTCCGGACAACGCTTGCGCCCTACGTATTACCGCGGCTGCTGGCACGTAGTTGGCCGGCGCTTCTTCTGCAGGTACCGTCACTTTCGCTTCGTCCCTGCTGAAAGAGGTTTACAACCCGAAGGCCGTCATCCCTCACGCGGCGTCGCTGCATCAGGCTTTCGCCCATTGTGCAATATTCCCCACTGCTGCCTCCCGTAGGAGTCTGGGCCGTGTCTCAGTCCCAGTGTGACCGGTCGCCCTCTCAGGCCGGTTACCCGTCGAAGCCTTGGTAGGCCATTACCCCACCAACAAGCTGATAGGCCGCGGGCCCATCCTTAGCCGAAATTCTTTCCACACGGAGATGATGCCGTCCCGTGTCATATCCGGTATTAGACGACGTTTCCATCGCTTATCCCAGAGCTAAGGGCAGGTTGCCCACGTGTTACTCACCCGTTCGCCGCTAAGTCATCCCTCCCGAAGGAAGGAGCTTCGCTCGACTTGCATGTGTTAAGCACGCCGCCAGCGTTCGTCCTGAGCCAGGATCAAACTCTCCGTGAATGCTTATAACTAGCGCCGGCACAAACCGACAGTTAGTGACATACGAAGAACACCGACCAACCGATCACTCGGCCAACCGATGCTTTGATACTGGCAAGTATGCGATGCTGACATCACATAATTACCAAAGGAATCTCCACACTGAAGCACACTGACCGACGGCCAGCTGCGTCCCAGTGCCGGAGGATAATAATTTGGCACTGACTTTCAAGTACGCTGTTGAGTTCTCAAGGTTCGGACGCACATCCCCAAGTGACTTCCAGTCACTCTCGGAGGCAACCTGTAAAACTTTAGTCGGTGTCTTTGGCGCCGTCAACCGCTTGCGCTGTGTCCTGCGCCACTTGCCTGTAAAGTTTCTCTTGGTGCTTCGCACCCTCACGTTCGAGTGAGTCTACCAGGATAGCAACCCGGTTTCACCCCGTTCAAGGGGGTCGGCCACGCTCGAGAGGTGATCGGTGCCGGCGGTCGACTTGTACACGGTCCGCAGCCGAGTTTTCTTGTTCGGCGTTGACGCTGACCAGCGTCTCCACGCCCCGGCCGCGGTTGCGGCGCCTTTGCGGGCGACGTCGGCGTGATGGACGAAGCGGTCGATCGTCGCGGCAGCCACGACCTGGTATCACGATTCTGTTCCCCAGGAACCGAACAGCAGGTCCGAGGTGAGGATCAGCCGAGGCGTGTTCGGAGCGGCTGGAGACCAGCTCGAAGAACACCTCCGCGCCTCGGCCCACTCGGGTCGGGGTACGGGCGGCGGCCTGGTGCTCGGGCTCGAAGTCCTCGATGGTCTTGATCACCGGCGGTCCCGCGGCGCGGATCCGCAACCGCGCCTCGGAGGCGTAGCGGGCGGCGAGTCGCGGCCCATCTGCACGTGATGACGCGAGCGCAGGTGCAGCCCGGCCGGCGGCAGCGGCAGCATCGCGGCCCGAGCAGCCTCGAGCAACTCCGACGGTCCTGCCTTGATCGTGCGCCGCACGCGGCTGTTCGCCGCCGGGAGCCAGTCGGTGAACCGGTCGGTGGAATCCTCGGGCGAGGCGCACCGCCGCCCGGCACGAACGAGGTCTCGAGCGGGCGCTGGCTTCGGATCGACCGCCGAAGTACCAGCGGCCGCCGGTGGCGACCGCGTTCACGCCGTTCGCGCCGGCGGTGCGCCAGCTGCTCGCGGTGACGCCGGATATGCCTGCGACGGTGATCGCCGAGCGCGCCGGGTGGACCGGGTCTATAACCTGGTGCCGCGACAACGTCCGCCTTCTGCGACCAGCGCACAAGCCGGTCGATTCGGCAGACCGGTTGATCTGGTTGCCTGGCGATGCGGCGCAGTGCGACCAGTGGTTCCCGCCGACGACGATCCCGCTCGAGGACGGCAGCAGCAAGAGCCTGCTGCCGGTACTGGTGATCACCGCGGCGCACTCTCGGTTCATGCTCGCCCGGATGATCCCGACCCGGCACACGATCGACCTGCAGCTGTGAATGCGGGAGCTGCTGCTCCAGCTCGGCCGGGTTCCGCGGCGGTTGATCTGGGACAACGAGTCCGGCATCGGCCGCGGGAAACGGCACGCTGGCAACGACTCTGCACCGGCTCAAGCCGCACGATCCCGAGTCCAAAAGGTTGGTCGAACGCAGGAACTGCTACCTCGAGACCTCCTCCATGCTCCGCCGCGAGTTCGACTGCCCGGCCGACTTCACCACCCAGCTCGGTGACTGGCTGAAGCTGGCGAACGCCCGAGTCGTGCGCACGATCCAGGGCCTGGCCGGTCGATCGGCTCGAGGATGACCGGGCAGCGATGCTCGCGTTGCCGCCGGTCGCGCCGTCGGTCGGTTGGCTCAACCGAGTCCGGTCGTGACGTGACTACTACGTCCGCGTCGACAGCAACGACTACTCCATGGAGCGGCCGTGATTGGCCGGTTCGTCGACGTCCGCGCTGACCTGTCCCGGGTCGAGGTTCGCCACGAAGGACGCCTGGTTGCCGCTCATGACCGGATCGGGGCACGCCGACAGACCATCACCGACCCCGCCCAGTGCATGCGGCCAAAGAGCTGCGTGAGCAGTTCCCGCTGCCCCGGCCGGCCGCCGAGCCGAACGACGAGCTGGTGCGCGACACGCACGAGCTCACCAGGCTGCGCCGCTACGGGCTCATCATCATCGACGAGGTCGGCTACCTGCCCTTCGAGCAAAACGCCGCGAACCGCTCCCGTTCTCGAATGTCGCATCGACCTCGTCTTCGAGCGGCGTCGACACGCAGCACAACGCGGGTGGCCGGCGTGCGCGAGCCTCGCGGATCGATCCGGCGAGGCTCGCCACCGGTTCACGTTGTCACGGGAATCACCGAATCGACCCGCTCCCTTGATGACCGTCCGGGCTTCGATGGCGGCCCTACGATCGCACCGGCCGGCCTCGGACCGACCTGGTCCCCTGGCGTGCGGCGCACTGCAACCCGGTGGTCTGCGCCGATGAGGACCGCGCTCGCGTCGATTTGGGTGCTGGTGCACCCGGAAACAACGATAGGGGGCCACGCAAGTGGCCCCCTATCGGGAAAAATTGTCCGGCGACGTCCTACTCTCCCACACCATCGCTAGTGCAGTACCATCGGCGCTGAGAGGCTTAGCTTCCGGGTTCGGAATGGAGCCGGGCGTTTCCCTCTCGCTATGGTCGCCGAAACTCTATTGAGATGTCGGTCAGGAAAGACCGCACCTCGGGAGCTACACAGTGGACGCGGGCATTTAGCAATGCCATTAAAGATCATTCTTTGAGGTCAAGCCCTCGGACTATTAGTACCGGTCAGCTCCATGTGTTGCCACACTTCCACTTCCGGCCTATCAACCCAGTGGTCTACTGGGGTCCTTACCCGGTTAACCCGGTGAGAGTCCTCATCTTGAAGCCGGCTTCCCGCTTAGATGCTTTCAGCGGTTATCCGTACCGAACGTAGCCAACCAGCCGTGCTCCTGGCGGAACAACTGGCACACCAGAGGTTCGTCCGTCCCGGTCCTCTCGTACTAGGGACAGCCCTTCTCAAGACTCTTACGCGCACGGCGGATAGGGACCGAACTGTCTCACGACGTTCTAAACCCAGCTCGCGTACCGCTTTAATGGGCGAACAGCCCAACCCTTGGGAGCGACTCCACCCCCAGGATGCGACGAGCCGACATCGAGGTGCCAAACCATCCCGTCGATATGGACTCTTGGGGAAGATCAGCCTGTTATCCCCGGGGTACCTTTTATCCGTTGAGCGACACCGCTTCCACTAGCCGGTGCCGGGTCACTAGTCCCAGCTTTCGCTCCTGTTCGACATGTCTGTCTCACAGTCAAGCTCCCTTGTGCACTTGCACTCAACACCTGATTGCCAACCAGGCTGAGGGAACCTTTGGGCGCCTCCGTTACATTTTGGGAGGCAACCGCCCCAGTTAAACTACCCATCTGACACTGTCCCTGATCCGGATCACGGACCGAGGTTAGACATCCAATTTGAACAGAGTGGTATTTCAACGTTGACTCCACAAACACTGGCGTGCCTGCTTCACAGTCTCCCACCTATCCTACACAATCCAAACCGAACACCAATATCAAACTATAGTAAAGGTCCCGGGGTCTTTCCGTCCTGCCGCGCGTAACGAGCATCTTTACTCGTAGTGCAATTTCGCCGAGTCCATAGTTGAGACAGTCGAGAAGTCGTTACGCCATTCGTGCAGGTCGGAACTTACCCGACAAGGAATTTCGCTACCTTAGGATGGTTATAGTTACCACCGCCGTTTACTGGGGCTTAAATTCTGAGCTTCGCACCGAAGTGCTAACCCGTCCTCTTAACCTTCCAGCACCGGGCAGGCGTCAGTCCGTATACATCGTCTTACGACTTCGCACGGACCTGTGTTTTTAGTAAACAGTCGCTTCTCGCTGGTCTCTGCGGCCACAACATGCTCGAACAGCAAGTGTCGTCACATGCCGCGGCCCCCCTTCTCCCGAAGTTACGGGGGCATTTTGCCGAGTTCCTTAACTATGGTTATCTCGATCGCCTTAGTATTCTCTACCTGACCACCTGAGTTGGTTTGGGGTACGGGCCGCTAAGAACTCGCTAGAGGCTTTTCTCGACAGCATAGGATCATCCAATTCGCCTCATTCGGCTATGCATCGGTTCTCACGCTTGACGGTGCGGATTTGCCTACACCAGCGCTTCGCCTTACTCCGGTACTACCACTAACCGGTAGGACTACCTTCCTGTGTCACCCCATCGCTTGCCTACTAAAGGTTCGGGTCGCGCGCTCCCCCACACTAGGTCCCGAAGGACCACGGTGAGCTCGGGCGCTTAGCATTGCCTTGTTCAGCATGGGCGTTCTTTCGCGGGTACGGGAATATCAACCCGTTGTCCATCGACTACGCCTGTCGGCCTCGCCTTAGGTCCCGACTTACCCTGGGCGGATTAGCCTAGCCCAGGAACCCTTGGTCATCCGGCGGCAGAGTTTCTCACTCTGCTTTCGCTACTCATGCCTGCATTCTCACTCGTGTGGCGTCCACGGCTGGGTTACCCCGCCGCTTCTCTCGCCACACGACGCTCCCCTACCCATCCACGCTCCTGGCCGTAAACGACAGGATGTTGCGTGAATGCCTTAGCTTCGGTGGTGTACTTGAGCCCCGCTACATTGTCGGCGCAAAATCACTTGACCAGTGAGCTATTACGCACTCTTTAAAGGGTGGCTGCTTCTAAGCCAACCTCCTGGTTGTCTGTGCAACTTCACATCCTTTTCCACTTAGTACACGCTTAGGGACCTTAGCTGAAGATCTGGGCTGTTTCCCTCTCGACTATGAAGCTTATCCCCCACAGTCTCACTGCCACGCTCTCACTTACCGGCATTCGGAGTTTGGTTGACTTCGGTAAGCTGTTGGGCCCCCTAGGCCATCCAGTGCTCTACCTCCGGCAAGAAACGCGTGACGCTGCACCTAAATGCATTTCGGGGAGAACCAGCTATTACCGAGTTTGATTGGCCTTTCACCCCTAACCACAGTTCATCCCCTCAGTTTTCAACCTAAGTGGGTTCGGTCCTCCACGACGTCTTACCGTCGCTTCAACCTGACCATGGCTAGATCACTCGGCTTCGGGTCTAGCGCATGCGACTCATTCGCTCTATTCGAACTCGGTTTCCCTACGGCTGCCCCTCACGGGTTAACCTTGCCACATACGACTAACTCGCAGGCTCATTCTTCAAAAGGCACGCTGTCACCCCTAAAGGCTCCAACGGCTTGTAGGCACACGGTTTCAGGTACTATTTCACTCCCCTCCCGGGGTACTTTTCACCATTCCCTCACGGTACTTGTCCGCTATCGGTCATCAGGGAGTATTTAGGCTTATCGGGTGGTCCCGACAGATTCACAGCGAATTTCACGGGCTCGCTGCTACTTGGGATGCTGCCTCAGAGATCTCGAGTTTTCGAATACGGGGGTCTCACCCTCTATGCCAGCGCGCTCCACACGCTTTCTTCTAACTACGAGATTTTCTTACTCTGTGCTGTCTCGGCAGAAACAGCTAGGCAGTCCCACGACCCCCACTACGCAACGCCTGCCGGCTATCACGCGCAATAGGTTTAGCCTCTTCCGGTTTCGCTCGCCACTACTAACGGAATCGCGGTTGCTTTCTCTTCCTGTGGGTACTGAGATGTTTCACTTCCCCACGTTCCCTCCGCACGCCCTATGTGTTCAGGCGTGGGTAACAGGACATGACTCCTGCTGGGTTTCCCCATTCGGAAATCCTCGGATCACAGCTTGGTTGGCAGCTCCCCGAGGCTTATCGCAGCCTCCTACGTCCTTCATCGGCTCCTGATGCCAAGGCATCCACCGTGTGCCCTTATCAACTTGGCCACAAAGATGCTCGCGTCCACTGTGTAGTTCTCAAGGTACGGGCGGTCCCGTCTTCTGTGCTCGCTGCTTTCGCCAGCCGGCGTAGTTCAGCGCAGAAACGGTCCTGACCCGAGCGAAGCGCTCAACGCTTCGTTCCAGTCCGAGGGTGACTTCCGTCCGAGCCCTCAGGACCCAACAGCGTACTCTACGAGCCGTCGCCCCCAAGCCTGTTCCACTCCGGCGAACCGGTTGTACTGAATGCTTGATTGCTTCGACTCGAACTAGTCAGTGTTCCACCCACGAGCTCCACCGGAGCATGAACATCTCCGAGTGGGCCTGGACTGCGCGGCCTTGCGACCGATCAGCCAGATGCTCCTTAGAAAGGAGGTGATCCAGCCGCACCTTCCGGTACGGCTACCTTGTTACGACTTAGTCCCAATCGCCAGTCCCACCTTCGACGGCTCCCTCCACAAGGGTTGGGCCACCGGCTTCGGGTGTTACCGACTTTCGTGACTTGACGGGCGGTGTGTACAAGGCCCGGGAACGTATTCACCGCAGCGTTGCTGATCTGCGATTACTAGCGACTCCGACTTCATGGGGTCGAGTTGCAGACCCCAATCCGAACTGAGACCGGCTTTTTGGGATTCGCTCCACCTCGCGGTATCGCAGCCCTTTGTACCGGCCATTGTAGTATGTTTGCAGCCCAAGACATAAGGGGCATGATGATTTGACGTCATCCCCACCTTCCTCCGAGTTGACCCCGGCAGTCTCCTATGAGTCCCCGCCATTACGCGCTGGCAACATAGAACGAGGGTTGCGCTCGTTGCGGGACTTAACCCAACATCTCACGACACGAGCTGACGACAACCATGCACCACCTGTATACCGCCCAAAAGGACCCCATATCTCTATGAGTTTTCGGTATATGTCAAGCCTTGGTAAGGTTCTTCGCGTTGCATCGAATTAAGCAACATACTCCGCCGCTTGTGCGGGCCCCCGTCAATTCCTTTGAGTTTTAGCCTTGCGGCCGTACTCCCCAGGCGGGGCGCTTAATGCGTTAGCTGCGGCACGGAAACCGTGGAATGGTCCCCACACCTAGCGCCCACCGTTTACGGCGTGGACTACCAGGGTATCTAATCCTGTTCGCTACCCACGCTTTCGCTCCTCAGCGTCAGTTAAAGCCCAGAGACCCGCCTTCGCCACCGGTGTTCCTCCTGATATCTGCGCATTTCACCGCTACACCAGGAATTCCAGTCTCCCCTGCTTCACTCTAGTCAACCCGTATCGACTGCAGGCCCGAGGTTAAGCCTCGGGATTTCACAGCCGACGTGATAAACCGCCTACGAGCTCTTTACGCCCAATAATTCCGGACAACGCTTGCGCCCTACGTATTACCGCGGCTGCTGGCACGTAGTTGGCCGGCGCTTCTTCTGCAGGTACCGTCACTTTCGCTTCGTCCCTGCTGAAAGAGGTTTACAACCCGAAGGCCGTCATCCCTCACGCGGCGTCGCTGCATCAGGCTTTCGCCCATTGTGCAATATTCCCCACTGCTGCCTCCCGTAGGAGTCTGGGCCGTGTCTCAGTCCCAGTGTGACCGGTCGCCCTCTCAGGCCGGTTACCCGTCGAAGCCTTGGTAGGCCATTACCCCACCAACAAGCTGATAGGCCGCGGGCCCATCCTTAGCCGAAATTCTTTCCACACGGAGATGATGCCGTCCCGTGTCATATCCGGTATTAGACGACGTTTCCATCGCTTATCCCAGAGCTAAGGGCAGGTTGCCCACGTGTTACTCACCCGTTCGCCGCTAAGTCATCCCTCCCGAAGGAAGGAGCTTCGCTCGACTTGCATGTGTTAAGCACGCCGCCAGCGTTCGTCCTGAGCCAGGATCAAACTCTCCGTGAATGCTTATAACTAGCGCCGGCACAAACCGACAGTTAGTGACATACGAAGAACACCGACCAACCGATCACTCGGCCAACCGATGCTTTGATACTGGCAAGTATGCGATGCTGACATCACATAATCACCAAAGGAATCTCCACACTGAAGCACACTGACCGACGGCCAGCTGCGTCCCAGTGCCGGAGGATAATAATTTGGCACTGACTTTCAAGTACGCTGTTGAGTTCTCAAGGTTCGGACGCACATCCCCAAGTGACTTCCAGTCACTCTCGGAGGCAACCTGTATTGCTCACTCTCTCGTTCGAGTGCGTCTACCAGGATAGCAACCCGGTTCGGCCTCTTTCAAGGGGGGTGGCTCTTCAAACATCCTCGAGGCCGCTTGGTTCCTCATCGCCGGCCGCGGCGCCAGATCTGGCCAGTGCGGCAAGCCGATGAATCAGCTTGGTGCCTTCAAGTCGCGAAACCACTCACTGCCGTTCTCGGTTCGGTTACCCTCGGGGCTTCCTCGCCGGTGCGTTTCCGCTCGGTGTTTCGCGTTGTTCTCGAAGCAAGAAGAACTTTATGGGGCCGGCACGCTGGTGTCAAACTACAAGCGTGTGACCTGCGGCACGGCTCTCCCCACGGTAGCGTGGATCCCGGCCCGCGCGACGGCGATCCGTGCCGTTTCACTGATATACATGCGATCCAGGTTCGTCCACGACTGAGGCCGTGCACCTGACGATCTAGGATCGCCGATATAGCGAGGAAGTACGCATTGACGAGCACGCACAGCGCCGCGGGCAGCCGCCGGCTCGACATCCAGGGGCTCCGCGCCGTCGCGGTGGCCGCGGTGGTCGTCTTCCACGCCGGGCTGCCGCTGCCTGGCGGGTTCGTCGGCGTCGACGTCTTCTTCGTCATCTCCGGCTTCGTCATCACCGCGATGCTGCTGCGGGAGCTCGAGTCGCGCGGACGCCTCGACCTGCGGCGGTTCTACGCACGGCGCATCCGCCGGCTCATGCCGGCGCTGGCCCTGGTGCTGGTCGCGACAGCGGGCGGCTCGATCGTGCTGCAGTCGCCCCTGGGCTTCCAGCAGGACACCGCGACCGTCGGCCTCGGAGCCGTTCTCTGGATGGCCAACGTCGCGATCTACCACCGGGTCGGCGGCTACTTCGACCGGTCCGCCGACCAGCTGCCCCTGCTGCACACCTGGTCGCTGTCGGTCGAGGAGCAGTTCTACCTCGTCTTTCCCCTCCTGGTGCTGATCGGGTGGCGGCTGTCCAGGCGCTATCGGCACGCGCTCGCGGGCGCGGTGCTGCTGGTCTGCGCAGCGTCCCTCGCGTTCGGTGCAGCTGCCTCGGTCGGCGCCCTGCACTGGGTCGACCGGCCCACCGAGTTCGCGTTCTACATGTCCCCCGCCCGGGCGTGGGAGTTCGGCGCCGGCGCGGTGCTGGCCATCCTCGAGCAGCGCGGGCACCGGCTCGGCACGCGGATCGCGCCCTGGGCGGCGTGGGTCGGACTCGCCGGCGTGCTCGCCTCGCTCGCGATCATCGACGAGTCGACGCCGTTTCCGGGGTTCATCGCACTCGTCCCCGTGCTGTCCTCGGCCTTGCTGCTGGCCGGCGGCCACGTCCGCTCCACGCCGTCGCGCCTGCTGGCCTCGGCGCCGATGCGGTGGCTCGGCGACCAGTCCTACGGCTGGTACCTGTGGCACTGGCCGTGCATCGTCTTCGCCCGGCTGCTGTGGCCCGGCTCCCTGGTCGCGGCCTGTCTCGCCGCGGCGCTGAGCCTGCTGCCCGCCTGGCTGAGCTATCGGTTCGTCGAGGCGCCGATCCGGCACGGCACGTTCGGCCTCCCGTGGCGGTCGCGCCCGCCGCGCACCGGCCCCGCCCGGCGCCGGCTCGCGCCCGTGGTCGCGGTCGCGATGGGCGTCCCGCTGCTGATGTACGCCGGATACCGCCAGGCGGCGTACGCCCACTGGGGCAGCGCCCGGCTGACCGAGGCCGCCGCCCAGACGGAGTCCTACCCGATCGGCTACGACAAGGGCTGCCACGAAGGCGCCCCGCTGCCGGACCGCGACGTCGCGGCATGCACCTGGCACGCGGACGCCGGCTCGACGGTCTACCTCGTCGGCGACTCCAACGCCGGCATGTACGCCGATGGGCTGGTCGAGGCGACCGCGCGCACCAACCAGCGGCTGGTGGTCGGCGTCCGCAGCAACTGCCCGTTCGTCGATGCGGTGCTGCACAGCGCCGGGAACAGCGCGGACTGCCGGGACTACGTGCAGGGCACCACCGAGTGGCTGCAGCACCAGGCGCCGAGCACCGTGGTGATGGCGGCGGCCGCCGACCAGATCACCGACCCGCACGCCACGATGACCGACCCCGTGAGCGGTGTGCAGGCGACCACACCGCAGCAGAAGGCGGCGCTGTGGACCCAGGCGCTGACGTCCTCGATCCAGGCGCTGCGTAGCGCCGGTCACACGGTGGTGGTGCTCGAGGTGATCCCGCACTTCCGGGGTGCGGACGGGTCGTACTGGTCGACCGCGGAATGCTCGATGCTGGCGATGGCCAGCTCCAACACCCCGTGCGCCGCGGAGCTCCCGTTGCCGGAGGCCGACTTCGGCCAGCAGCTCGCGATCGCGGCCGAGCGGACCGCCACGCAGCAGGCCGGCGCGGTGCTCGCCGACCTGCGCGGGGACATCTGCGCCGAGGGCACCTGCGCCACCGTGCGCGACGGTCGCTTCGTGTACCGGGAGGGCAAGCACATCTCGCGGGGGCTCAGCACCCAGCTGGCGCCGCGCCTCGCGGAGGTCCTGGACACGGCACGTCCTTAGCCGACGCGTGCGCCCTTGACCTGCCGCTTGCCGCGCCGGACGACGACGAGACCGCCGGCGAGGAGGTCCTCGCGGCGCAGCACCGCCTCGGGATCGGTGACCCGAGCGTTGTTGACGTACGCGCCGCCCTCCTTGATCGCGCGCCGCGCGTCCCCGAGGCCCGAGGCCAGGCCGGTGTCGCGCATCAGCTGCGCGACGGACGGCAGCGCGCCGTCGTCGGCCACCACCTCGGTGATGCCGGCTTCCTGCAGCGAGGCCTCCAGGACGCGGCCCTCCAGCTCGCCGAGGTCGCCGCGCCCGAACAGGGCCCGTCCGGCGAGATCGGCCGCGGCCCGCTCCTCGGCCCCGTGCACCAGCTCCGTCAGCTCGTCGGCCAGGGCCCGCTGCGGGATGCGCAGCTGCGGCTTCTCGGCTCCCTCCGCGATCAGCGCCTCGATCTCCTCGCGGGGACGCAGGCTGAACGCCTTCAGCCAGCCTGCGATGTCCCGGTCGTCGGCGCCGAGCCAGAACTGGTGGAAGGCGTACGGCGAGAACATCTCCGGGTCCAGCCAGACCGCACCACCGGCGGTCTTGCCGAACTTCGTGCCGTCGGCCTTGGTGATGAGCTTGGTCGCGATCGCGTGCACGGGGGTGCCCTCGACCCGCCGGATCAGGTCGACGCCGGCGGTGAGGTTCCCCCACTGGTCCGAGCCGCCGGTCTGCAGGGTGCAGCCGTAGCGGCGGTACAGCTCGAGGTAGTCCAGCCCTTGCAGGATCTGGTAGCTGAACTCGGTGTAGCTGATACCGGCGTCTGAGCTCAACCGGGCACTGACCGCCTCCTTCGCGATCATCTTGTTCACCCGGAAGTGCTTGCCGATGTCCCGCAGGAAGTCGATCGCCGACATCGGGCCGGTCCAGTCGAGGTTGTTCACCATGACCGCCGCGTTGTCGCCGTCGAAGTCGAGGAAGCGCGCGACCTGGCGCTGCAGGCGCTCCACCCACTCGGCGACGACCTCCTTCGGGTTCAGCTGGCGCTCCGACGTCCGGCCACCGGGGTCGCCGATCAGGCCGGTCGAGCCACCGACCAGGCCGAGCGGACGGTGCCCGGCCAGCTGGAACCGCTTCAGCGTGATCAGCTGCAGCAGATTCCCGTGGTGCAGGCTGGGCGCCGTCGGGTCGAAGCCCACGTAGACGGTGATCGGGCCCTCGTCCATCGCGGCGCGCAACGCGTCGATGTCGGTGGTGTCGGCGATGAGGTCTCGCCAGGCCAGGTCGTCCAGCAGGTGGGTCACGGTCTTCCTCGCGTAGTCGCAGCGGTGCTTGTGCAGTCGCCAAGTCTAGGGCCTGCTCACGCTCACCCCTCGCTCAGCAAGGCCCTCGGGCTGCGCTTGTACGCGGACACCGATCGCTCGCCCGCGGCCCAGTACCGCCACGGCGTGTCCGCCGCGAGCCGCACGCCGACCCGGGGACCCGAGCTCACCTCGAACCGGTACCCGTCGTCGTACAGCCGGATCCGAGCGGATGGCTTGCAGAGGTCGGATCCGCCGTCGACGAGGCTCAGCCCCAGAGCCTGCGTGAGGCACCCCGGGCCGCGGGCCAGCAGGTGGTCGCTGCTCGGCCGCCCCCGGCGCGAGCGGGCCAGGGCGACGCCGTCCACGACGTTGCCCGCGCGCAGCAGGACTCCCCCGCTGCGGCCCTCCAGGTGGCTCACCACGTTGGCGCAGTGATGCATGCCGTACGAGAAGTACACGTAGAGGTGCCCCGGCTCCCCGAACATCACCTCGTTGCGGGGCGTGCGGCCGCGGTACGTGTGCGAGGCGGGATCCTCATCGCTGTACGCCTCGACCTCGGTCAGCCGCACGGCCACCCGCTCCGGCCCGTCCCCGACGACGAGCAGCCTGCCGATCAGCTCGGGGGCGACCACCTGCGGCGGCCGGGCGAACAGCTCCCTGTCCAGGGCCCGCATCAGCCGGACGGCGCCAGCCACGCGCTCTGCTCGGCCAGCGCGGACTTGATGTTCTCGATCTGCGTCAGCACGGCCGACGGCGCGGTGCCGCCGTGGGTCGAGCGGGAGGCCAGCGCGCCGTCGACGGTGAGCACGTCGAGGACGTCGGGGGTGAGTCGCGCGTCGACCGCGGCGAGGTCGGCGGCGCTCAGGTCGTACAGCTCGCACCCGCGCTCGTCGCACTCACGCACGGCGGCACCGCTGACCTCGTGCGCCTCGCGGAACGGCACGCCCTGGCGCACCAGCCATTCGGCGATGTCCGTCGCCAGCGCGTGTCCCGCGCCGGCACCGCGCGAGACGTTGTCGGCGTTGACCTTCATCGTCGCGATCATGCCGCTGACGGCCGGCAGCAGCATCTGCAGCTGCTCGACGGAGTCGAAGGTGCATTCCTTGTCCTCCTGCAGATCCCGGTCGTACGCCAACGGCAACGCCTTCAGCGTCGTCAGGAGCGACATCAGGTTGCCGATGAACCGCCCGGACTTGCCGCGGGCCAGCTCGCCGATGTCGGGGTTCTTCTTCTGCGGCATGATCGAGGACCCGGTCGCCCACGAGTCGTGCAGCGTCACCCAGCCGAACTCCGTCGTGGTCCACAGCACCACCTCCTCGCCGATCCGCGAGAGATGGACGCCGATCAGCGCCGCGGCGAACAGGAACTCCGCGACGTAGTCCCGGTCGGAGACGGCGTCGATCGAGTTGTCGGCCGGCCGGTCGAAGCCCAGATCCTGCGCGACGGCCACCGGGTCGAGCGCCAACGACGACCCCGCCAGCGCGCCGGCGCCCAGCGGGCTGACGGCCGCGCGTCGATCCCAGTCACGCAAGCGATCGACGTCGCGCGCGAACGCGTGCACGTGCGCGAGCAGCTGATGGGAGAACAGGATCGGCTGCGCGTGCTGCAGGTGCGTCATGCCGGGCGCGACGACGTCGCGGTACTCCTCGGCCTTGGCCAGCAGCGACTTCTGCAGCTCGATCAGCGCGGCGACGATCGTGCGCACGTTGTCGCGCAGGTAGAGCCGAAGGTCGGTGGCCACCTGGTCGTTGCGGCTGCGTCCGGCGCGCAGCTTGCCACCGAGCGTGCCGAGCCGTTCGATCAGCCCACGCTCGAGCGCGGTGTGCACGTCCTCGTCGGCCTCGGTGCCCTGGAAGGAGCCGCTCTCGACGTCCTTCTCGAGCTCGTCGAGGGCGGCCAGCATCTTGTCCAGCTCGTCGTCGTCGAGCAGCCCCGCATTCGCCAGCACACGGGCGTGTGCGCGCGACCCTTGCAGGTCGTACTTCGCCAGCCTCCAGTCGAAGTGGACCGACAGCGAAAGCGCCGTCATCTCTGGTGAGGGGCCGGACGAGAAGCGACCGCCCCACAGGCGGGTGGCCTGCTCGTTCTGCTCCATGGAATCTCCTGTCATGTCTGTGGACGCGGGCTACGACCCGCTCAACGAGCCGATCTGCTGCGCGAGCTCGCGCGCGCGGGCTGCGCTGCGCACGATCACCAGTATGGTGTCGTCCCCGGCTATGGTGCCGACCACGTCGGCGAGGCCGGCGCGGTCGAGGCCCGAGGCGAGGAACGACGCCGCCCCGGGCGGGGTGCGCAGGACCATCAGGTTCTCGGCGACGTCGATGCCGGTCAGCAGCTCGCCGACGAGCCTGCCGAGCCGCGCCGACGGCCGGTCGCTGCCGACCGGCAGCGGCATCCCGTCGCGGGTCACGACGTACCTCGGATGAGCGCCCTCGACGCGGGCCTTGTGCGCGCCGATCTCCTCCAGATCACGGCTCAGCGTGGCCTGGGTGATGACGGTCCCGTCGCCGGCGAGCAGGTCGAGCAGCTGGGCCTGCGACTCGACGACGTGGGTCTCGATCAGCTCGGCGATGCGGGCCTGGCGCGCCGGCTTCGTCGCCGGCGTGCTCATCGGCGCAGTAGCCACACGAGCAGCGCCTTCTGGGCGTGCAGCCGGTTCTCCGCCTCGTCCCACACCACCGCGCGCGGCCCGTCGAGCACCTCGGCGCTGATCTCCTTCCCGCGGTAGGCCGGGAGGCAGTGCAGCACGATCGCGTGCCCGGCGGCGTGCTCGAGCAGCTCGTCGTTCACCTGGTAGCGCTGGAACGCCTGGCCGCGCTCACCCTGCTCGGCCTCCTGCCCCATCGAGATCCACGTGTCGGTGGCGACGACGTCCGCCCCGGTGACCGCGGCGACAGGATCGTCGGTGACGGTCACCGAGCCCCCGGTCCGCGCGGCGATCGCCTCGGCGTCCGCGACGACGCTCTCCAACGGGCGGTACGACGCCGGGCCCGCGACGCGCACGTGCATGCCGGCGGTCACCCCGCCGAGCAGGTACGAGTGCGCCATGTTGTTGCCGGTGTCGCCGAGGTAGGTGAGCGTCCGCCCCGAGAGGCTGCCCAGCCGCTCGGTGACCGTCTGCAGGTCCGCGAGGATCTGGCAAGGATGGAACTCGTCGGTCAGCGCGTTGATCACGGGGACGGCCGAGTGTGCCGCCATCTCCTCGATCCGCTCCTGTCCCCCGGTGCGCCACACGATGGCGGCGCAGATGCGATCGAGGACCCGCGTGGTGTCGGCGATCGACTCGCCGCGACCGAGCTGGCTGGTTCCGGCGTCGATGATGAGGGGGTTGCCGCCGAGCTCGGATATCCCGGCCGCGAAGGACAGCCGGGTCCGCGTCGACGCCTTGTCGAACAGCACCGCCACCGACCGCGGGCCGGCCAGCGACTTGTCGGCGTACCGGTCGGCCTTCAGCGTCGCGGCCAGGGCCAGGACCTCCGCCTGCTCGGCGGGCGACAGGTCGTCGTCGCGCAGGAAGTGCCGCGTGCTCATGAGGTCTCCTCGAGCTCTGCTGCCAGCGCGTCCACGAAGGTGTCGAGCTGGTCGTCGGTGATGATCAGCGGCGGCGCGAGGCGGATGCTGGACGGCGAGACGTTGTTGACCAGGAATCCCTTGCCGCGCAGCCGGTCGGCGAGATCCTTGGAGCTGTCGGCGGGGACGTCGAAGGCGCGGAGCAGGCCGCGCCCCCGGACGTCGCCCACGACGTCCGCCAGCGCGTCGGCGACGTGCGCGCCGCGG
The DNA here is from genome assembly GCF_009602465.1 of Cumulibacter manganitolerans. Taxonomy (NCBI): domain Bacteria; kingdom Bacillati; phylum Actinomycetota; class Actinomycetes; order Geodermatophilales; family Geodermatophilaceae; genus Cumulibacter; species Cumulibacter manganitolerans. Next base: position 31,391 of record NZ_WBKP01000017.1, read on the forward strand.
CTCTTCGCGGCGCCGTTCAGGTCGCTCTCGGTGGCGACGTCGAGCACCGCGAGCCCCGCGGCGGCCGCCACCGGGTTGCCGCCGAACGTCGTCCCGTGCATGCCGGGGGTGAGCAGGTCGCCGGCGTCGCCGAATGCGAGGCACGCGCCGATCGGCAGGCCGCCGCCGAGGCCCTTGGCGAGGGTGATGACGTCGGGCTGCAGGCCCTCGTGCTGGAACGCGAACCAGTCACCGGTGCGGCAGATGCCGGTCTGCACCTCGTCGAGCGCGAACAGCGCCCCGTGCTCGCGCGCCAGGTCCTGCACGGCCGGCAGGTAGCCCTCCGGCGGCACGATGACGCCGCCCTCGCCCATGATCGGCTCGAGCAGGACCATCGCCGTCTGGTCGTCCACGGCGGCACGCATCGCGTCGATGTCGCCGTACGGGACGTGCACGACGTCGCCGGGCAGCGGCCGGAACGGGTCGGCCTTGGCGGGCTGCCCGGTGAGCGACAGCGCACCCATGGTGCGGCCGTGGAAGGCGCCCTCGGCGGCCACCACCTTCGTGCGGCCGGTCAGCCGCGAGAGCTTGAACGCGGCCTCGTTGGCCTCTGCCCCGGAGTTGCAGAACAGCACCTTCCCTGCCCGCCCCGCGAGGGTGAGCAGCCGCTCCGCGAGCTCGATGGTGCGCGGATGCGCGTAGAGGTTGCTGACGTGCCCGAGCGTCGCGATCTGCGTCGACACCGCCTCGACGATCCGGGGGTGCGCGTGACCGAGGATGTTGACCGCGATGCCGGCGAGCAGATCGAGGTAGCGCTTGCCGTCGACGTCGTAGACGAACGGCCCGTCGCCGCGGACGAGCGTCACCGGCGGCGTGCCGTAGTTGTTCATCAGGCTGGCGGTCCACCGCGCCGTGTAGTCGCTGCTGGTCATCAGCTGCTCTCCTTGCCGGTCGTCAGTTCGCTGTCGTGGTCGGCATCCGGGCGAACCATCGTGCCGTTGCCCTCGTTGGTGAAGATCTCCAGAAGCACCGAGTGCGGCTGCCTGCCGTCGATGATCGAGGCGCGCGGGACGCCGCCCTTGACGGCTCGCAGGCACGCCTCCATCTTCGGGATCATGCCCGCCTCGAGGCTCGGCAGCAGCGCCTCGAGCTCGCTGACCCCGATCTCGCTGCGCAGCGAGCCCTTGTCGGGCCAGGCCATGTACAGGCCCTCGACGTCGGTGAGCACGACCAGCTTCCGGGCGCCGAGCGCCTCGGCGAGGGCTCCGGCGGCAGTGTCGGCGTTCAGGTTGTGGATGACGCCGTCCGCGTCGGGCGCGACCGTCGACACGACGGGGATGCGGCCCGCGTCGATCAGGTCGAGGATCGCCGACGGGTTGATCTTGGCGACATCGCCGACCTGCCCGACGTCGACCTGCTCGCCGTCGACCGTCGCGCTGCGGCGGACGGCGGTGAACAGGTGCGCGTCCTCACCGGACATGCCGACCGCGTGCGGGCCGTGCTCGTTGAGCAGCCCGACGAGCTCGCGCTGGACCTGGCCCACCAGCACCATCCGCACGACGTCCATGGACTCCGCCGTGGTCACCCGCAGGCCGCCGCGGAACTCGGACTCGATCCCGAACCTGTCGAGCATCGCGCTGATCTGCGGGCCGCCGCCGTGCACCACGACCGGCCGGATGCCGACGGCGCGCAGGAACACCATGTCCTCGGCGAAGGCGCGCTTGAGCGCGTCGTTGGTCATCGCGTTCCCGCCGTACTTGACCACGACGACCTTGTCGCGAAACTCCGTCAGCCACGGCAGGGCCTCGATCAGCACGGCCGCCTTGTCCGCTGCGCTTGCGATGTCGCTCATGTCGAGTACGCCGAGTTCTCGTGGACGTAGTCGGTCGTGAGGTCGTTCGTCCACAGCGTGGCCGCCTCGGGCCCGGCCTTGAGGTCGATCACGATCGTCACGTCGCGGGATGCAGCCATGTCGACCAGCTCGCGGTCCTCGCCGGGCTCGCCGTCGCGGCAGATCATCACGCCGTTGATCGACACGTCGATCCGCTGCGGGTCGAACGCCGCCTGGGTGGTGCCGGCGGCGGCCAGGATGCGCCCCCAGTTGGGGTCGTTGCCGAAGATCGCGCACTTCAGCAGGTTGCTGCGCGCCACGGCCCTGCCGACCTCCAGCGCATCGCTCTCGGAGGCGGCGTTGACCGTGGTGATCGCGATGTCGTGCGAGGCGCCCTCGGCATCGCGGATGAGCTGCAGCGCCAGGTCGAGGCACAGCTCGGACAGCGCGGCGGCGAACTCGTCGAGATCCGGGTGCACGCTGCTGGCGCCACTGGCCAGCAGCGCGACCGTGTCGTTGGTGGACATGCAGCCGTCGGAGTCGATCCGGTCGAAGCTCCGTGCGCAGGCGACCCGCAGCGCGGCGTCGAGCTCGTCCGAGGTGAGCGCCGCGTCGGTGGTGAGGAACACGAGCATCGTCGCCAGCGACGGCGCGAGCATTCCGGCCCCCTTGGCGATGCCGCCGATCGACCAGCCGGCGCCCTGGTGCGTGGCGATCTTCGGGACGGTGTCGGTCGTCATGATCGCCTGCGCGGCCGCGTCACCGCCGTCGGCGTCGAGGGCGCCGACCGCCGCCTCGATGCCGCCGAACAGCTTCGGCTCGTCGAGCAGCTCGCCGATCAGCCCGGTGGAGCAGACGAGCACGTCGCCGGCCGAGATGCCCAGCAGGTCGGCCGTCCGCTCGGCGCTGGCGTGGGTGGTCTGGAAGCCGCGGCTGCCGGTGTAGCAGTTGGCGCCGCCGGAGTTGACCACGATCGCCCGCACCTCTCCGTCGGCGACCACCTGCTCGCTCCACAGCACCGGGTTGGCCTTGCAGCGGTTGGCGGTGAAGACGCACGCGGCCGCGAACGACGGGCCGAGGTTCTCGATCACCGCCACATCGGGCTTGCCGCTCGGCTTGAGACCGGCCGTGACGCCACTGGCCCGGAATCCCTGGGGGAGAGTGACGCTCACGGCGCCACCCCCGTCACGGGCAACCCGGCGGTCTCGGCGAGTCCGAGCGCGAGGTTCATCGACTGGATGGCGCCGCCGGCGGTGCCCTTCGCGAGGTTGTCGATCGCCCCCACGGCGACCAGCCGCCCGGCGTCCGGGTCGACCGTCACCTGGATGGCGACGTTGTTCGAGCCGACGACCGCGCCGGTGGCGGGCCACTGGCCCTCGGGCAGCAGCTGCACGAACGGCTCGTCGGCGTACGCCGCGGCGTACGCGGCGCGGACCTGCTCGGCGTCCGCGCCCGCGGTGAGCGGCGCGCTGCAGGTCGCGAGGATGCCGCGCGGCATGGGGACCAGCAGCGGGGTGAAGGACACCGACACGGCGGCGTCGGTGACCGCCGCCAGGTTCTGGGAGATCTCCGGTGTGTGCCGGTGGGCGCCGCCGACGCCGTACGCCGACACGCTGCCCATCACCTCGCTGCCGAGCAGGTTGGGCTTGAGCGACCGGCCGGCGCCGGACGTGCCGGACGCGGCGACGATCACGACGTCGGGCTCGACGAGGCCGGCCGCGACGGCCGGCAGCAGGGTGAGCGTCGAGACGGTCGGGTAGCACCCGGGCACCGCGATGCGGCGGGCACCGCGCAGCGCCGCACGCTGACCGGGCAGCTCCGGCAGGCCGTACGGCCAGGTGCCCGCGTGCTCGCCGCCGTACCAGCGGGTCCAGGCCGCCTCGTCGGCGAGCCGGTAGTCGGCGCCGCAGTCGACGATCAGCACGTCCTCGGGCAGCTGCGCGGCGATCTGCGCCGAGGCGCCGTGCGGCAGCGCCAGGAACACCACGTCGTGCGCGGCGAGCCGGTCGGCCTCGGTCGGCTCGAGGGTCCGGCCGGCCAGCGACGGCAGGTGCGGCTGGTGCTCGCCCAGCAGCGACCCGGCGGAGGACGCGGCGGTCAGGGTGCCTATCTCGACGTCCGGATGGCCCAGCAGCAGCCGCAGGATCTCTCCCCCGGCGTACCCGCTCGCTCCCGCGACGGCAACTTTCACAGTCATACGAATGATTATGCATGACCGTGCAATTTTATTCAGTGGCGGCCCGGTTCTGCGGGGCAGTACGACACGCTATGGGCGGGTTATCGTGCGCTACTCCCCCGCAGAACGTCAGGAGGAGACGAGCGGCGGTGCGATCTCCGACGGCGGCTCGGGGACGCCGGCGGTGATCACCGAGCCGTCCGCCCGGCGTCCGCCGATCATCGGCGACGTGCCGACCATCCCGTCGATGCGGTCGCCCTGCCCGTGCAGCTCGACGCGGACCGGCGCACCGGCGCAGACGCGGTAGCGCTGCCCGCGGACGCCGACCTCCACGTCGTCGCCGTCCACGCACAGCTCGAGGGCGTCCTGGCGCAGCGTGACCTCGAGCCGGTTGCCGTGCAGCATCACCCGGAAGCGCAGTGACTCCCAGCCGAGCGGCAGCCGCGGGTCGAAGGTGATGTCGTCGGCGTAGTCGCGCATGCCGCCGAAGCCGTACACCAGCGCGCTCCACACGCCGCCGGTGGAGGCGACGTGGACGCCGTCGCTGGTGTTCCCGTGCAGGTCCGCCAGGTCGACGTACAGGCCCTTCAGGAAGTAGTCCAGGGCCATGTCGTGGTAGCCGACCTCGGCGGCGATGATCGACTGCACGACCGCCGACAGGGTCGAGTCACCGGTGGTGATCGGGTCGTAGTACTCGAAGTCGGCCCGCTTCTGCTCCTGCGAGAACTGGTCGCCCTGCAGGAACAGCGCGAGGACGACGTCCGCCTGCTTGAGCACCTGGAAGCGGTAGATCACCAGCGGGTGGTAGTGCAGCAGCAACGGCTTGTTCTCCGGCGCGGTGGCCGCCAGGTCCCACAGCTCGCGGTCCAGGAAGTGCTCGTCCTGCGGGTGGATGCCCAGCGCGGTGTCGTACGGGATGCACATCCGTTCGGCGGCCTCGTGCCACTCGCGCGGCTCGTCCTCGTCGAGCGCCAACCGCTCGACGAGCCGCTCGTAGGCCTCCGGGTCGGTGGCCTGGATGGCCTCGACCTGCAGGGCCGCCTGCTCGAGGTTGAAGCGGGCCATGACGTTGGTGAACAGGTTGTTGTTCACCACGGTCGTGTACTCGTCCGGTCCGGTGACTCCGTGGATGTGGAAGCTGCGCTGGCCGTTGTTGCGCCAGAAGCCGAGATCCGCGAACATCCGCGCGGTCTCGACCAGCATGTCGACGCCCTGCCGCACGAGGAAGTCGGCGTCGCCGGTGGCCCAGCCGTACTTCACCAGCGCATAGGCGATGTCGGCGTCGATGTGGTACTGCGCGGTGCCGGCCGCGTAGTACGCCGACGCCTCCTCGCCGTTGATGGTGCGCCACGGGTACAGCGCGCCGCGCTGGGAGAGCTCGTCGGCGCGCTCGCGCGCCGCCGGCAGCATGGTGCTGCGGAACCGCAGCAGGTTGCGCGCCAGGTGCGGGGCGGTGTACGTCAGGAACGGCATCACGTAGACCTCGGTGTCCCAGAAGTAGTGGCCCTCGTAGCCGGAGCCGGACACCCCCTTCGCCGCGACGCCGAGCTGGTCGGCCCGCGCGCTCGCCTGCGCGAGCTGGAAGAGATTCCACCGGACCGCCTGCTGGATCTCCGGGCGCCCGCCGATCTCGACGTCCGAGTTCTTCCAGAACTCGTCGAGCCACTCGCGCTGCTCCACCTGGAAGCTCTCGACCCCGTGGTCGCGGACCCGGTCCAGCGTGCGGCGCACGCGATCGACCAGCTCGCGCACCGGCGCGCCGCGGGACGTGTGGTACGCCGCCACCTTGGTGATCGTGATGGGCCGGCCCTCGTGCGCGTGCACGCGGTACACCTTCTTCGCGTGGTCCGCGCCGCTGGAGTTGAGCTCCTCGTACGCGTTGTCGGTGACGATCGAGTGGTCGGCGCCGACCGCGAGCGTCATCCCGGAGTTCGCGGTGCGGTACCCGAGGATCATCCGCCGGTCGGAGTACCAGTCGAGCTGCGGCTCGAGCACCCGGCCCTCGAACTTCGAGGCGCGGCGCGGGTCGAAGCCCCGCCCCATCGCGTGCGAGCCGCGCACGTCGTACTCGTCCTTGCCGTCCTGCCGGTTGAGGATCTGCGACGACACCACGATGGGCGCGTCACCCTCGAGCATCGTGATCTCGATCGACATGATCGCCAGGTGACGTTGGGTGAAGGACACCATGCGCGTCGACTTGACCTGGACCCGCTTGCCGGCCGGGGTGCGCCACTGGATCGTGCGGCGCAGCACGCCCTCGCGGAAGTCGAGGACGCGTTCGTAGTGCTCGAGGTCGGCCGAGCTCAGCAGCAGCGGCTCGTCGTCGACGTACAGCTTCATGACCTTCGCGTCGGGCGCGTTGACGATGGTCTGGCCGGTGCGGGCGAACCCGTAGGCCTCCTCGGCGTGCCGGATCGCCCACGTCTCGTGGAATCCGTTGACGAAGGTGCCGTGCGCGTACGCGTCGCGGCCCTCCTCGGAGTTGCCGCGCATGCCGAGGTAGCCGTTGCCGACGGCGAAGATGGTCTCGGTCCGGCCCTCGTCGGACGGGTCGTAGGCGACCTCGCGCAGCGCCCACTCGTCGACGGGGAAGCGGTTGCGGTCCATGGGGTCGGTGAACGGCATGGAGGTGCTCACGCGATCAGCTCCTCGAGGTCGTGCACGACCCGGTCGGCGCCGGCGGCGGCCAGCGCCTCGGCGCCGGCGCCGCGATCGACGCCCACGACGAGCCCGAAGCCGCCCGCGCGGCCGGCCGCGACGCCGGAGACGGCGTCCTCGAGGACGACGCTGAGCGCCGCGGTGGTGCCGGCCTTGCGGGCGGCGTACTCGAAGGTGTCGGGTGCGGGCTTGCCGGGCAGGCCCTGCTCGGCCGCCACCGCGCCGTCGACGACGAACGCGAACCGGTCGAGCATCCCGGCGGCGCGCAGCACGTTGGGCGCGTTCCGCGAGGAGGAGACCACCGCCAGCACGATGTCCTTGCTTGCCAGGTGATCCAGCAGCGCGACCGAGCCCGGGTAGGCGCGGACGCCGTCCCGCTCGAGGATCTCGGTGAACAGCGCATCCTTGAGGTTGCCGAGCCCGCTGACGGTGTCCACCGACGTGTCGTCGTGGCCGGCGCCCTCCGGCAGCGCGATGTCGCGCGAGGCCAGGAACGACCGCACACCGTCGTACCGCGGCTTGCCGTCGACGTACCGGAAGTAGTCGTCATCGGTGTACGGGCGATGCGCTCCCGGCTGTGCGGCGAGGAAGTCGGTGAACATCTGCGCCCAGGCGCGCATGTGGACCTCGGCGGTGGGCGTCACCACTCCGTCGAGATCGAACAGCGCTGCTCGGTATTGATCCCAATTCACCCGCACGATGCTAGTGGATTCGCAGGTCGCCCCGCGCGATCGCGAAAGTGAACTTCCTTTCGTACCGAATCGGGACCGGCTACCGCAGGACGGCGCCGTGCCGATCGCGCACCGCCGCGATGACCGACTCGCGGACCGCGGTGATCTCGTCGCCGGACAGCGTGCGGTCGTCCGCGCGCATCGTCAGCGCGAACGCGAGGGACCGCTTCCCCGCGCCGACCTGCTCGCCGGTGTAGACGTCGAACAGCCGCACGCCCTCGAGCAGCTCCCCACCCGCCTCGCGCATGGTCCGCTCGACGTCCGCGACCGGCAGGGTCGCGTCGACGATGAAGGCGAGGTCCTGCACGGCCCGCGGGAACGGCGACACCCGCGGCGCGGTCGCGTCGGTACGGCGGGCGGCGATCAGCGCGTCGAGGTCGATCTCCGCGACGCTGGTGCGCCGCGGCAGCCCCAGCTCGTCGCAGACCTGCGGGTGCAGCTCGCCGGCGTAGCCGACGACCTCCCCGCTGCCGACCACGATCTCCGCGCAGCGACCGGGATGCCAGGGGGCGTGCTCGCCCTGCCGCACCGTGACGTCGGTGCCGACGGCGCCCGCGACGCGGCGCACCGCCTCGATGGGCTCGCGCCAGGTCGGCTGCTCGCCCGGCGCGTACCAGGTGTCCGCCGAGCGGCCGGCGACGGCCACGGCGGCGTGCAGCCGCTCCTGCGGACGCGCCGACTCCAGGTCGGCGAGCTGCTCGGCGGTGGGCCGGATGCCGCGGTCGATGATCGGCGCCGCGGTGCGCGGTGTCTCGGGCTCGGTGAACACCACCCCGGTCTCGAAGGTGGCGACCAGGTCGACGCCGCGGCTGACGTTGCGTCGTACCGCGCTCAGCAGCCCCGGCAGAAGGGTGCTGCGCAGGGTGGCCTGGTCGGCGGCGATCGGGTTGGCGATGCGCACGGTGCGCCGGCGGACGTCGTCCGCGGGGACCCCGAGCCGGTCGAGGTCGCCGTCGTCCTGGAAGGACATCGACGGCGTCTCGACGAACCCGGCCGCCGCGAGCGCCCGGCCGGCCTGCCGCCGGGCGCGCTGCGTCGGGGTCAGGCCTCCGCCGGCCTGGGCGTGCGGCAGCCGCGACGGAATCTTGTCGTAGCCGTCGATGCGGGCCACCTCCTCCGCGACGCGGGTCGGCTCGACGAAGTCCGGCCGCCAGGACGGCGGGTGGACGACGAGCTCGTCCCCGTCGCCGGTGACCCGGCACCCGATTGCCTCGAGGCACTCCACGATGCGGGCGTCGGTGTAGTCGACGCCGATCAGCGCGCGCACCTTGCCGGGGCGGAACGCCAGCGGCGGCGGCAGCGCGGGATCGCCGACGCAGGCCATCGCGTCGTCGGCGGTGCCGCCGCCGTGCTCCAGCAGCAGGCTCGTCGCCAGGGCGCTCGCCCGCGCGGGAAGCGCCGGATCGACGTTGCGCTCGAAGCGCCGCCCGGCCTCGGACAGCAGCCCGTGGCGGCGCGCCGCCCGGCTGATCCGGCTCGGGTCGAAGTGCGCGGCCTCCAGGACGATGTCGGTCGTGGTGTCCGAGATCTCGGCGTACGCCGCGCCCATCACGCCGGCGATGCCCTGGATGCCGTTGCCGTCGGTGATCAGCAGGTCGTCGCGCGAGAGCACGCGGTCGACGCCGTCCAGGGTCGTGATCCGCTCGCCCTCGCGCGCGGCGCGGACCACGATCGGCTCGGCGAGCCGGGCGCGGTCGTAGGCGTGCAGCGGCTGCCCGAGCAGCAGCATGACGTAGTTGGTCACGTCGACGGCGAGGCTGATCGGGCGCATCCCGGACGCCGTGAGCCGGCGCGCCATCCAGTCGGGGGTGGGTGCGGCCGGGTCGAACCCGCGGATGATCCGGGTGGTGAACAGGTCGCAGGCGGGGTCGTCGAGGCGCACCTCGAAGCCGGGGCCGCACGGCGCGGGCGCGACCGCGTCGGCGGGGTCGGTGAAGGGGACGCCGAGGGCCGCCGCGGCCTCGCGGGCGATGCCGCGCAGCGACAGCTGGTAGCCGCGGTCCGGCGTCGGCTCGGTCACCAGGACGACGTCGTGCAGCCCGAGGTAGTCGACCGCGTCGGCGCCCAGCGGGGCGTCCTCGGGCAGCACGAGGATGCCGTCGTGGTCCTCGCCGAGCCCCATCTCCAGCGGAGAGCAGATCATGCCGTCCGACACGTGCCCGTAGGTCTTGCGGGCCGCGATGTGGAAGCCGCCGGGCAGCACCGCGCCCGGAAGCGCCGCGACCACCTTGTCGCCGACGGCGAAGTTGCGCGCGCCGCAGACGATCCCGCGGGTCGCGGCCGGGTCGGTTCCGTCGTCGAAGCGCACCTGGCAGTACCGGATGGGCTTCTTGAAGCCGGTGAGCTCCTCGATGTCGACGACCTGGCCGACGTACAGCCCGTTGATGTCGGCCGGCCCGAGGCCGCCGACCTCGTCGACCTCGATCCCGGCGCCGGTCAGCAGGTCGGCGACCTCCTGCGGGGACTTCCCGCCGAGCGCCGGGACGAGCTCGGTCAGCCAGGCAAGCTGGACGCGCATGTGATTACTGCTCCGTTCCGAAGTGGCGGGTGAACCGGACGTCGCCGTCGACGAACTGCCGCAGGTCGGCGATGCCGTTGCGGAACATCACCGTGCGGTCGATGCCCATGCCGAAGGCGAACCCGGAGTACTCGTCCGGATCGACCCCGCAGGCACGCAGCACGTTGGGGTGCACCATGCCGCACCCGCCCCATTCGATCCACTGCGGGCCGCCCTTGGCCTGCGGGAACCACAGGTCGACCTCGGCGGAGGGCTCGGTGAACGGGAAGAAGTGCGGACGCAGCCGGGTGCGGGCCTCGTCGCCGAACATCGCCTTGGCGAACCGGTCGAGGGTGCCGCGCAGGTCCGCCATCGACAGGCCGCGGTCGACGGCCAGGCCCTCGACCTGGTTGAAGACCGGCAGGTGGGTGGCGTCCATCGGGTCGTCGCGGTAGACCCGGCCGGGCACGACGACGTACACCGGCAGCTCACGGGTCAGCAGGGAGCGGATCTGCCCGGCCGAGGTGTGCGTGCGCAGCACGACGCCGTGCTCCGGCGGGTCGAGGAAGATGGTGTCCTGCAGGCCGCGGGCGGGGTGGTCGCGAGGCGTGTTCAGCGCGTCGAAGACGTGCCACTCGGTGTCCGCCTCCGGGCCCTCGGCGACCTCGTAACCCATGCCGATGAACACGTCGGCGATGCGCTCGGCCACGGTCGTGATCGGATGCCGCGCGCCGAGCGCGCCGGATCCGGTCGGCATCGTGACGTCGACCGTCTCCTCGCGGAGCACCTGGGCGTTGCGCTGCTCGGTCAGCACCGCGAGCCGAGCGTCGTACGCCGCCTGGGTGGCCTGGCGCGCCTCGTTCACCCGCTTGCCCGCGTCCGCCTTCGCCTGCGGCGGCAGCGCGCCGATCTCCCGGCGGGCGAGCGCGACGGGGGCCCGGTCGCCCAGGTGCTGCGCCTTCAGCTCGTGCAGGGCGTCGAGGTCGCCGGCGGCCGCGAACGCGGCGGTCGCCGCGTCGACGGCGCGCTGCAGGTTCTCCGGGGAGAGTGCAGCGACCTGCTTGGGGTCGTAGTTGTCATTGGGTGCCGACATACCGGTCCTTCGGGGCGTCTGGGCTCGCCGCGCTGGCCGCGCGCAACCACTCAATCCTAGTCGGCCGGCTAACCGGGTCGGATCCGCGGTACGTCCGCTCCCGACGGCTCACCGCTCGTGGTGGTCGCGGTCAGTCGTCCCACGTCCACGTCTCGAGGCGCAGCCCGTCGGGAACGTGGTCGGCGGGGTCGTGGTGCTCGGCCATCCGGCGGATGCCGTCGGCCCAGTACGCGTGCAGCGTCGCCGCGAGACGCGGGTCGGCGTCCAGGCCGCAGTCGGTGAGCGCGGCGTCCCAGGCGGCGAGCGCGCGGGCGTCCATCTCCTCGTGCGGGCCGTTGCCGGCGTGCAGCCGCACGACCTCCGACTCGGTGCCCAGGGATGCGGTGTACGTCGGCGGCCCGCCGAGCGCCTCGCCCAGGTACGCCGCGAGGCGCGCGGTGTGGTCGGCGCGGTGGTGCCGGAAGGCGTGCGCGACGATCGGGTCGGCGAGCACCCGCCGGTGCCACGCCTCGGCCAGCCGCAGCACGCCGGGGGCTCCCCCGGCAGCCTCGTAGACCGACCGCTCGCCGGTCATGGCAGCGCCGGGCGCCGGGCCGCGTGGCCGGTGGCCTGCTCGAACACCTTGGCGACCGCCAGCAGCGCGGCGTCCGCCCGCGGCGCCGCGACCATCTGCACGCCGACCGGCAGGCCCTGCTCGGTGAACCCGCCGGGCACGCTGATCGCCGGCGTACCGGTCGCGGTGATGTCGCTGCAGGCCCGCATCCACTCGAGGTAGTCGCCCATCGGCCGGCCGTTGATCTGCCGCGGGTAGTCGAGGGTCTCGTCGAACGGCACCACCTGGGCGGCCGGCACGAGAAGCACGTCGAACCGGCCGAAGAACTCGACCACGCGCTGGTAGAGGCGCTCGCCGTGCACGATCGCCCGCGTCAGGTCCTCGACGGTCAGCGAGCGACCGAGCTCGACGTTCCACCGGATCGTCTCCTTGACCAGGTCGGGGTTGCGATCCACCACGGGGCCGAGGTTGGTGGCGAACTGCCACGCGCGCCGGATGCTGAACACCTCGGCGGCGTCGGTGAGGTCCGGCAGCGCCTCCTCGACCGTCGCCCCGAGCGACTCGAAGGTGGCGCCGGCGCGCCGCACGACGTCCACGACGTCCGGCTCGACCGGGATGCCGCCGCCGAAGTCGGCCGCGACGGCCACCCGCAGCCGGCCGGGGTCCGCCGTCCCGACGGTGCGGAACGTCGAGCCCGGGGTGTCGAGCGAGCCCACGGCCCGTAGGTCGGGGCCGGCCATCACCGACAGCAGCAACGCGAGGTCGTCGACGCTGCGGGCCATCGGGCCACTGGTGGCCAGCGTCAGCTGCGCGAGCGGGTCGGGCAGCTGCGGGACCCGCCCGGGCGTCGGCCGCAGCCCGACGACGTTGCAGAACGACGCGGGGTTGCGCAGCGAGCCGCCCATGTCGCTGCCGTCGGCCAGCGACGTCATGCCGGTCGCGAGCGCCGCCGCCGCGCCTCCCGAGCTTCCCCCGGCGGACCGCGAGAGGTCGTAGGGGTTGTGGGTGTGGCCGAACAGCGGGTTGAAGGTGTGCGAGCCGGCCGCGAACTCCGGGGTGTTCGTCTTGCCCAGGCTGACCACCCCCGCCGCGCGCAGCCGCGCGATCACCAGGTCGTCGGCCGCCGGCAGGTTCTCGGCCAGCAGCGGCGATCCGCTGGTGGTGCGGATCCCCTGCGTCGCGTGGGTGTCCTTGTGCAGCATCGGCATGCCGTGCAGCGGCGGGAGGTCGTCGTGGTGGGCGGCGTGCTCGTCGGCCGCCCGCGCGCGCTCGAGCGCCTGCTCGGCGACCAGCGTGACGACGGCGTTGACCGTCGGGTTGACCTGCTCGATCTGCGCGAGCGCCGCCTCGGTCGCCTCCCTGCTGGAGATCTCGCCGTCCCGCAGCGCCGCGGCGAGGGTGGTGGCCGGCATGAAGGGGATGTCGCTCATGAGAGGAGGATAGGCGCATGAGCGACGCATACGACTTCGTTGTGGTGGGTGCCGGCCCGGTGGGCGAGAACGTCGCGCAGTATGCGACCCAGGGATCGGACCGCACCGCCGTGCTGATCGAGCGCGAGCTGGTCGGCGGCGAGTGCTCGTACTACGCCTGCATGCCGAGCAAGGCGCTGCTGCGGCCGGTCGACCTCGCTGACGTCACCGCGCACGTCGGCGGCGTCCGGGCGGCCACGCTGGACGTCGACGCCACGCTGCGGCGCCGCGACGAGTGGGTGCACGGCTACGACGACGCCTCCCAGGTGTCGTGGGCCGAGGACGCCGGCATCGACGTCGTGCGTGGCGACGCGCGGGTCACCGGCGAGCGCGAGGTGACGATCACGCTGCCGGACGGTGGCGCGCGGCGGATCACCGCCCGGGAGGCGGTCGTCGTCGCCGCCGGCAGCGAGCCGGTGATCCCCGGCGAGTACGACGGCGTCCACCCCTGGACGTCGCGGGACGCGACCGGCGTCCGGGAGGTACCCGCCCGGCTGGCCATCGTCGGTGGCGGGGTCGTCGCCTGCGAGGCGGCGCGGTGGCTGCGCGCCCTCGGCAGCGACGTCACGATGCTGGTGCGCGACCGGCGGCTGCTGGCCCGCACCGAGCAGTTCGCCGGCGACCTGGTCGCCGAGGCGCTGCGCTCCTCGGGCGTCGACGTGCGCTTCGGTGCCGAGGTGCGCGACGTCCGCCGCGATGCTGCCGAGGCGACGGGGCTCGGCCGGCTGCACGGCGGCCCGGTCACGCTCCGCGTCGGCGGCGGCGACCTCGTGGTCGACGAGGTGCTGGTGGCGACGGGGCGCCGCCCGCGGCGGCCGGTCGACGTCGACGCCGACGGCGCGTCCGCGTGGCTGCACTGGGTCGGCGACGCGAGCGGCGAGGCCCCGCTGACCCACTGGGGCAAGTACCGCGCCCGGGTGCTCGGCGAGCAGCTGGCGGCGCGCGCCGCCGGACGCGCGCAGCCGGCCGTCCCGGACGACGTGCCGGTGCCGCAGGTCGTGTTCACCGATCCGCAGGTCGCCGCCGTCGGGGCGACGCTGGCGGAGGCTCAGCGGCGCGGCTCCGCGCGCGCCGTCGACGTACCGCTGACGTCGGTCGCGGGCGCCGCGCTGATCCGCGACGACCTCGTCGGGCAGGCTCGGCTGGTCGTCGACGCGGACGACCGCCTCGTCGGGGCGACGTTCGTCGGGCCGGAGGTCGCCGAGCTGCTGCACGCGGCGACGGTGGCGATCGTCGGGAAGCTGTCGCTCGACGTCCTGTGGCACGCGGTTCCGAGCTACCCGACGGCCAGCGAGGTCTGGCTGCGGCTGCTGGAGGCTGCCCGCGGCTAGGGCGCGGCTCCTTCTTCGGGCGTAGCGAGTTCACGGTCGTCGAGCGAACCGGAGCGCCAGCGGAGGCGACGTCGAGACGAAGTGGCGGCGGGTCGTCGGCGTGCGGCGTCTCGACGTCGCTCGTTCCTCGCTCGCTCGACGACCGTTGGACCCCTCAGCGGTGCGCGCGGGCCGAGGCGAACAGGCAGATGGCCGCGGCCGTCGAGAGGTTGAGCGACTCCGCCATGCCGCGGATCGGGATCCGCAGCCGTACATCGGCGAGCGCGGCGACCTCGTCGGCCAGCCCGTGTGCCTCGTTGCCGAACAGCCAGGCGGTCGGCGCGGCGAGTCCCCCGGCGTCGATGAAGTCATCGAGATCCGTCGATGCCTCGCCCTCGGTCGCGATCACCTGCAGCCCGGCCGCGCGCAGCGCGCCGATCGCCGCGGCGGCGTCGTGCTCGAACGCGATCGGCAGGTGGAAGATCGAACCGGCGGTCGCGCGGACGGTCTTGGAGTTGTAGAGGTCGACGCTGTCACCGAGGATCGCGACGCCGTCCGCCCCGGAGGCGTCGGCGCACCGGATGATGGTGCCCAGGTTGCCGGGGTCGCGGACGTCGACCGGTACCGCGAGCAACCGGGGCGCGCCCGCGCACACCCGATCGAGCGGGACGTCGAGGACCGCGCAGCGCGCGACGATGCCCTGCGGGGTGACCGCCTCGGACAGCGACGCTATCGCCTTCGGCTCGCACGGCAAGACCCGGACACCGGCCCGATCGGCGAGCGCCAGCAGGTCGGCGTGCCGCTCGGCGTGCTCGGCGTCGACGTACACCTCGCGCACCTGGACGACACCGCCGCGCCCCGCCGGACCACCGGTGGGCTTGGCGCCGACGTCACCGTAGACGGGATGGTCGGCGCCGATCCCACCATTCGGCGAGTGGAAGCGCAGCGCCTCACGGACGGCCTGCGGCCCGTCGGCGAGGAACGCCCCTTCGCTGCGGCGTACGGCGCGCCGCAGCAGCTTGCGCGCAGCAACAACCCGGGCCGACCGCACGGTGGCGGTCGGCCCGGGTTGCTGGTGGTTCAGTGGCAAGTCGCCGGCCGGCTAGGCGGCGGGCGTGGCCTGCGCCGGGACGTTGGCCCGCGCGACCTCGACGAGGGCCGCGAACGCGGCTTCGTCGGTGGCGGCCAGGTCGGCGAGGATCTTGCGGTCGACCTCGACACCGGCGGCCTTCAGGCCCTGGATGAAGCGGTTGTAGGTCATGCCGTTGGCGCGGGCGCCGGCGTTGATGCGCTGGATCCACAGCTGGCGGAAGTCGCCCTTCTTCGCCTTGCGATCGCGGTAGGAGTAGGTCGCCGAGTGCAGCACCTGCTCCTTGGCCTTGCGGTACAGCCGCGAGCGCTGCCCGCGGTAGCCGCTGGCCTGCTCGAGGATCGAGCGGCGCTTCTTGTGGGCGTTGACGGCCCTCTTTACACGTGCCATGAGTAGTTCAGTCCTTCAGTGTCGGTACGAGTACGAGGGCTACTTGCCCAGCATCTTCTTGATGCGCTTGGTGTCAGCGGGGCTGAGCACCTCGATGCCGTCGAGGCGGCGCTTGCGGGTCGAGGTCTTGTACTCGAACTTGTGCTGGCGGTTGGAACGCTCGCGGACGAGCTTGCCCGAACCGGTCACGCGTACGCGCTTGGCGGTGCCCTTGTGGGTCTTCTGCTTTGGCATCTGGAATCGATTTCCTCTGTTGGGTGCGTGCCGGGTCGTGGTGGCACGACCGGCGTGCGCCGGCTACTGCGCTTGCGCCGAGCCGGCGTCAGTCTTGGGGTTCGCGGGGGCCGGCGGGGCGGCCTTCTGCGGGTTCTTGCGGGTGGCGTTGGAGCGGTGCGGGGCCACCACCATGATCATGTTCCGGCCGTCCAGCTTCGGGGCCGACTCGACGAAGCCGAGCTCCTCGATGTCGTTGGCCAGCTTCTGCAGCAGGCGGAAGCCCAGCTCGGGACGCGACTGCTCGCGACCGCGGAACATGATGGTGATCTTGACCTTGTCCCCCGCCTTCAGGAAACGGACGACGTGGCCCTTCTTCGTGTCGTAGTCGTGCTGATCGATCTTCGGGCGGAGCTTCATCTCCTTGATGACCGTCAGCGACTGGTTACGACGAGCCTCGCGGGCCTTCTGCGCGGCCTCATACTTGAACTTTCCGTAGTCCATGAGCTTGCAGACCGGCGGGCGGCTGTCGGGAGCGACCTCGACGAGGTCGAGATCTGCTTCCTGGGCAAGGCGAAGCGCGTCCTCGATCTTGACGATGCCGACCTGTTCGCCCTCGGGGCCGACAAGCCGCACCTCAGGAACACGGATGCGATCGTTGATACGTGGCTCTACGCTGATGAGTCCTCCTCAGTAGCACTGACTGTTGCCGCAACTGTGCAAGGAGGAAGCCACTTCCGAGGTACCGGAGCGGCACCGCCGGCGGTGTGCCGGCCGTTGGCGTGCGGCGGTGCGCCGTACGCCGACCTCGTGACCCAAGACGTGACGATGAGAATCGGTCGAACGCTCAGGTGGGAGTGAACTCCACTTGCTACGCGATACGGATATCGCGCGGTCGCAGTTCACTAGTCTAGCAGCCTTGCCGTGGCGGCCCAAGATCCGGGCGCGCGGCGCGAGTCACAGCTTCCGGCCCGTTGTGTCGTGCCGGCTTCGGGCGACGTCGCCCGAAGCGGTAACAACACAACGGGGCTAGTCGTCGAGCAGGTTCGCGATCGGGAGGGTGGCGGTGATCGGCCCGTCGATGTCCAGCATGCACACCAGGTGGCCCTCGTCGGCGGCCATCGACGCGACGACCGCGCCGACGTGCGGCAGCGGACGCGCGTCCGGACGCCAGGCGACCAGCCGGTCGATGCCGGTGAAGGCCGCGACCGCGGTCATGCCGTCCTCGCGGCGCAGCGCGATCATGCCGAGCTTGTCCGGCTCGGGCGCGACCGCCGGCACGTACACCCGCGCCTTGCGGAACGCCTCGACGACGGCCCGCTGGTGCGCCGCCGTGTCGCCCTCCGCGGTCGCCCACGCGTACAGCGCCGCCTCCAGCTCGGGGTCGGGGAGGCCGTCGTCCGCGGACTTCGCGAGGCTGTGCGGCAGCGGGCGCGCGCCGTCGGGGCCCTCGGCGCCGATCACGCGTCGTCCTCGGTACCGGTGTGCAGCGCCGCCGCGTGCAGCTGGCGCAGCCGACGCATGGCGTCGACGGCGCGCTGCCCGTCGGCCACCTGCAGGCCGAGCATGGAGAGCCGGTCGTCGTCGTGCAGGTCGAGGATCCCCCACGCCGAGCCCTGCGACACGCCGACGTCGCGGATGACGCCCCACGGCAGCGACTTGGTGGTGAACACGTTGCGGACCTTGATCCGCTCGCTGTTGGCCCACACCCGGGGCCGGGTGAACATGAGCGCACCGGCGGCCAGGATCACCCCGATGCCGCCGATGCCGATCTGGTCGGACAGCGTGAAGATGGTGCCGGCCTCGGACTGCTTGAGCAGCACCCCCATCACCACGAACGTCACGACGATGACCACCGCCGCGATCACCGACCAGATGATCAGCTTGCGGGGCCGAGCGATCAGCTCGAGCGGCTCGTCGGAGTACCGGGCTTCCAGGGGATCTTCAGTGGGCACGTCTCCATTGTCCCAGATCGCGCGCGTCGTGCCGCGACTACGATGCGCACGTGCCGACGTACGACCTGAGCGCGATCGCGGACCAGCTCGCCGCGCACCGCATCCCGGGCAGCCCGCTCGTGGTGGCGCTCGACGGGCCCTCGGGGGCCGGCAAGAGCCGGCTGTCGCGGCGCATCGCCAAGGCGCTCGGCCCGAGCACCGTCGTGCGGATGGACCACGTCGTCCCCGGCTGGGACGGCCTCGAGGAGTCGGTGCGCCTCATCCGCCCGGTCCTCGCGCGCCTGCGGGCGGGCCGCCCCGCGACGTACCGCACGTGGGACTGGGCGCGCGACGGCTGGGGCGCCGAGCTGCACCGCTCCCCCGCCGGCACCGTTGTCCTCGAGGGCTGCGGCAGCGGCGCGCGCTCCCTCGCCGACCTCGTCGACGCGCTGGTGTGGGTCGAGGCACCACCGCAGCTGCGCCGCGACCGGGCGATCGAGCGGGACGGCCCGTCCTACGCGGCGAACTGGGCGCGGTGGGCCCGGCAGGAGGAGGCGCACTTCGCGGCGAACGCCACCCGCGAGCGCGCCGACGTGATCATCGACGGCCGCTACCCGGTGCGCTGAGCCGCTCGCGACGCACTGCGGTACCGAACCGGCGGCGATCCGGTACCGCAGTACGCCGCAGGTCGGGTGCACCCGGCGGGATCCGGCCCATTACTGTCGGTGCGTCCGATGAGCCGTCTCGTGGAGGTCCCGTGCGCTCCAGCGTCGCCCACCGCATCCCCTCGACCACCCGGGTCGCGAGCGCCGCCCGGTCGGCGCGCGCGCTGCTGGTGCCCGGCGACGTGCTGGGCCGCGTGCACAGCTTCGCGCACACCCACCTGTACGCGGGGTGCCGCGGCCTGGTGGCCGTCACCGACCGGACGGCGAGCCACTCGGTGTGCGCCGTGCGCGTCGACCCGCAGACCTTCGCCGACCTCGCCACCGCCACCTACCTCGACGTCCAGGCGCAGGCGCTGGTGAGCGGCCAGCTGGCCATCGAGGTCCGCCGCACGTGGGACACCCGGGTGCGTGCCATGCGGCGGCCGCCCGAGCGCATCCCCGGCGAGCTGTGGACCGCGCTGCACTCGTCCCGGCACGCGCTCCCGCTGTCGACGGAGCTGCAGCCGGCTGCGCTGGTCGGCCGCGGTGAGGGCCTGACGCCGTCCGGCGACGACCTGCTGTGCGGCGTGCTCGCCGCAGCGCACGCGTGGAGCGGACCGGACGAGGTGTCGCGCCTCTGGCAGCGCATCGTCCCGCACCTCGCCGGGACGACCGACCTGTCCGCCCAGTTCCTGCGCTCGGCGTACGAGGGCCACGTGGCCGGCGAGCTGCGCGAGCTGCTGATCGGGCTGGCCCGCGGGCCGTGGCGCCCGGCGTACGACGACCTGCTGCGCCTGGGCCACAGCTCCGGCGCCGACCTCGCCCATGGGGTGCTGCTGCACCTGGAGACCCTCGCGGGCGCGCCCCGCGGCCGCGCCGCCACGGCCGTCGATGGCTGAGCACATCGAGGTCCGCAGCGGCGTCTACTTCGACTCGGTGACCCTGCTGCGGATCAGCCAGTCGGCGCGGCTCGCCGCGGGGATCTCCGACGCGCAGGTCGCGATGGCGACCGGCCTCAACGTCGATCTGGCCCGCGGCATGGGGTTCGCCGTCCCCGAGGGGATCACCCCCAACGACCTGCTGATCACGCTGCGTGGTGCCGACGAGGCGGCGATCGAGGCCGGCATCGCCGCCTTCGAGACCGCGGTCGCCGACGCCCTCGCAGCGGGCCGCACCGCGGGCGGCCTCGGCTCCGGGCCGACGCCGCGCTCGGTGCGCGCCGCCGCCGACGCCCGGCCCGACGCCTCCCTCGTGCTGCTCTCCGTGCCCGGGCCGGCGGTGCTCGGCGAGGCGCTGGACGCCATCGGCGCCGGGCGGCACGTGATGATCTTCAGCGACAACGTGCCGGTCCGCGACGAGATCGCACTCAAGGACGCGGCCGAGCAGGCCGGCGTCCTGGTGATGGGTCCGGACTGCGGTACCGCCATCGTCGGCGGCGTCGGCCTCGGATTCGCCAACGTGCTCGCCGAGCACGACGGCGCCGGCGTCGGCGTGGTGGCCGCCTCGGGCACCGGCGCCCAGCAGCTGACCTGCCTGCTCGACGACGCCGGGGTGGGGATCTCGCACGTCCTCGGTGTCGGCGGCCGCGACCTGTCGGAGGCGGTCGGCGGCCGGAGCGCCCTGCGCGCGCTGCGGATGCTCGACGAGGATCCGGCCACCGCGCGGATCGTGCTGATCTCCAAGCCGCCGCACCCCGCGGTGGCGCGGGCCGTCACCGAGGCCGCCGAGCGGCTCAGCACGCCGGTGAGCCTGATCCTGCTCGGCGAGGGCCGCCCGACCATCAGCGACGGCGCCGCCGCGGTGCTGCGCGACCTCGGCCGCGAGGTGCCGACCTGGCGGACGTGGCGCGCGCCGGCCGCCGCCGGCCCCGGCGTCCTTCGCGGGCTGTTCTCCGGCGGCACCCTCGCCGACGAGGCGATGCTCGTCGCGGGCGCCCGGCTCGGCGACATCCGCTCCAACATCCCGCTGCGGCCCGAGCTGGCGCTCCCGGCCGCCGCCGCCGCGAACGGCGTCCCGCGGCTGGCCGGCCTCGGCCACGTCGTGGTGGACCTCGGCGACGACGAGCTCACCCGCGGGCGGCCCCACCCGATGATCGACCCCGGCCTCAAGCTCGAGCTGATCCGCGCCGCCGCCGCGAATCCGGAGGTCTCGGTGATCCTGCTGGACGTCGTCCTCGGCCACGGCGCCGAGCCCGACCCGGCGGCCACCCTGGCCCCGGTCCTGCGGGACGCCGTCGGCGCGGCGGGCCGCCCGCTGGCGGTGGTCGTGTCGCTGTGCGGCACGGACGCCGATCCGCAGGGCCGCGAGCGGCAGGCACAGGCCCTCGCCGCGGCCGGCGCGGCCGTGTACGCCTCCAACGCCGAGGCGGCGCGGGCGGCGGCCGCGATCGCCGCCGGATCCGAAGGAGCAGCGACGTGAACGAGCCCGCATCTGTCCTGCGCACGCCCCCGGCCGTCATCACCGCCGGCGTCGACCTGCTGGCCCAGACCCTCCGCGACCAGGCCGTCGACGTCGTCCCGGTCGACTTCACCCCGCCCGCGTTCGACGACCCCGCGGTCGCCGACGCGCTCGCGACCGTGCTGGCCGACCCGCGACGCGCGCAGGCGAACGCCGAGGCGGTCCGCCGGATGAGCGACGTTCGCGCGATGATCGTCGACGTCGTCCGGGCCGGTGACGAGCTGGGCATGCGGGAGGGCGAGTTCTTCCACGCGGGACCGCCGATCACCTGGGAGCGCGCGTCCGGACCGATGCGCGGCGGCCTGATCGGCGCGATGATCTTCGAGGGGCTCGCCGCGGACGCCGAGGAGGCCGAGCGGCGGCTGGCGGCCGGTGACGGCCTCACGTGGTCGCCGTGCCACGACCACGACGCGGTCGGCCCGATGGCCGGCATCGTCTCGCCGAGCATGTACCTGTTCAAGCTGCGCGACACCTCGACCGGCAACACGGCGTACTGCTCGCTCAACGAGGGCCTGGGCAAGGTGCTGCGGTACGGCGCGTACAACGACGAGGTGATCGCCCGGCTGCGCTGGATGGCCGACGTGCTCGGCCCGGTCCTGCAGGCCGCCGTGCGCGCCACCGGACCCATCGACGCCACCGCGATCGTCGGGCAGATGGTGCAGATGGGCGACGAGGGGCACAACCGCAACCGCGCCGGCACGCTGATGCTGCTGCGCGAGATCCTGCCGGCCCTCGTCTCGAGCGGCTTCCCGAGCGCCGACATCGCCGAGGTGTGCCGGTTCGTCGGCGCCAACGACCACTTCTTCCTCAACGTGGTCATGCCGACCGGCAAGCTCATGGGCATGGCGGCCTCCGGCATCCCGGGCTCGTCGGTGGTGACCGTGATGTGCCGCAATGGGACCGACTTCGGCATCCAGGTCTCCGGGACCGGCGACCGGTGGTTCACCGGCCCGGCAGGAACCCCGGTCGGGCTGTTCCTCGCGGGGTACGGCGAGGACGACGCCAACCCGGACATCGGCGACTCGGCGATCACCGAGACGATGGGCATCGGCGGCATGGTGATGGCCACCGCGCCCGCGATCGTCCGGCTGGTCGGGGGCGCCGTCCCCGACGCGCTGGAGACGACCGCGCGCATGTACGAGATCACCGAGGGCGAGAACCCCGCGTTCGCCGTGCCGATCCTGGAGTTCCGCGGCGCACCGACCGGCATCGACGTCACGCGGGTGCTGCGCACCGGCATCCTGCCGCAGATCAACACCGGCATGGCCGGCCGGGTGGCCGGCACCGGGCAGGTCGGCGCCGGGCTGGTGAACCCGCCGCGGGAGTGCTTCACCGCGGCCGTGCTGGCGCTGGCCGAGCGCGTGGGGCGATGAACGCCGACATCGTCTACGACTCGGCGAGCAGCCTCGTCGCTCGGATGGCGCGCAAGGAGCTCTCGGCGCGGGAGGTCCTCGATGCGCACCTCGCTCGCATCGATGACGTCAACGGCCGCGTCAACGCGATCGTCACGCTGGTGCCGGAGATCGCCTACGAGAAGGCGCGGCTGGCGGATGAGGCGATCGCTGGCGGCACGCTGCTCGGGCCGCTGCACGGGCTGCCCATCGCGCACAAGGACAACCACCTGACGGCCGGGATCCGCACCACCTTCGGATCCCGCTCGCGCGCCGGCTACGTCCCGGACTCGACGGACCTCACGGTCGCCCGCCTGCAGGCCGCCGGCTGCGTGACGATCGGGAAGACGAACATCCCGGAGTTCGTCGCGGGCGGCAACACCTTCAACGACGTCTTCGGCGTCACCCGCAACCCGTACGACCTGCGGCTCACTGCCGGTGGGTCCTCCGGGGGCGCCGCCGCGGCGCTGGCTGCGGGGATGGCGCCGCTGGCGGACGGCAACGACTTCGGCGGCTCGTTGCGGCTGCCCGCCGGGTACTGCAACGTCGTCGGGTTCCGCACGTCGGCCGGCCGGGTGCCGGTGTGGCCGGCCGCCGACGGGCTGCTCGGGCTGTCGGTGCACGGGCCGATGGCCCGCTCGGTGGACGACGTCGCGCTCATGCTGTCGGTGATCGCGGGGCCGTCGCGGCTGGCGCCGAACTCGCTGGAGACGCCGGGCGCGGCGTTCGCGCAGGTCCCCGAGGACGGGCTGCGCGGCAGGCGCATCGCGTACTCGCCCGACCTCGGTGGCGCGATCGCGGTGGAACCCGACATCGCCGCCCTCGTCGAGAAGGCCGCGCAATCCTGCCGCGCCGCCGGCGCGGAGGTCGTCGAGGACTGCCCGGACCTCACCGGGGCGGCCGCGGCGTTCCGCACGCTGCGGGCCTGGGCGTTCGAGGCCGGCATGGGCGCGCACCTCGACGCGCACCGCGACGTCGTCCGCCCGTCGCTGTACGAGAACATGGCCCGCGGCCGGGACCTCACCGGTCCCGAGGTCGGCGCGGCCGCGCTCGCCCGTACCGCGCTGTTCCACCGGATGCGGGAGTTCCTCGAGCGGTACGACGGCCTGCTGCTGCCGGTCGCGCCGCTGGGCGCCTTCGACTGCGAGCAGGAGTTCCCGACGATCGTCGCCGACACCGCGATGCCGGACTACCTCGGCTGGATGGAGTCGTGCTTCGACGTCACCGTCACCGGGCACCCGGCGATCGCCGTCCCGGCCGGGTTCACGCCCGCCGGCTCGCCGGCCGGCGTCCAGCTCGTCGGGCGGCACCGCGACGAGCTCGGCGTGCTGGCGATGGCGAAGGCGTTCGAGGCGGTCACCGGCTACGGGCAGACCCGCCCGGACCTGTAGCCCACGGCCGCGGTCATCGACCCGCGTGGCCCACCCTGATGCGGCGGGTTCCGCCCCGCTCTCGCGCGATTACCGGGGCAGAAGCCACCGCATCCGGGGAGAGCGGGGTACAAGCCACCGCGAGAACTAGCGGGGGTTCCGGGGGCGCGGCTGGCAGGTCGGGCACGAGTACGACGAGCGGTTCATGAACTGCTCGCGGACGATCGGCGTCCCGCACCTGGGGCATGGGCGGTCGCGCTGCCCGTAGGCGTTCAGCGACCGGTCGAAGTAGCCGGAGGCACCGTTGACGTTGACGTACAGCGCGTCGAACGACGTACCGCCCTGCTCGAGCGCCGCGGTCATCACCTCGCGGGCCGCGTCGAGGGTGCGGTTCACCTCCGCGCGGGTCAACCGCTCGGTGGGCCGACCGCCGTGCAGCCGGGCGCGCCACAGCGCCTCGTCGGCGTAGATGTTGCCGATCCCCGACACGACGCTCTGGTCCAGCAGCGCCCGTTTCAGGCCGGTACGGCGCCGCCGGATCCGGGCCACGACGGCGTCCTGGTCGAACTCGGGGTCGAGCGGGTCGCGCGCGATGTGCGCGATGGGCGCCGGCAGGCCGGCCCCGCCGCGGTCGAGCAGCAGGTGCCCGAACGTGCGCTGGTCGACGAAGCTCAGGTCGGGGCCGCCGTCGGTGAAGGTGAACCGGGCCCGCTCGTGGACGGCGCCCGGCGCATCGGCGGGGACGACGAGCAGCTGCCCCGACATCCCCAGGTGCATCAGCAGCGCGTCCTCGTCGTCGAGGACCAGCCAGGCGTACTTGCCGCGCCGCGCGGTGCCCGTCACCGTCGCGCCGGGCAGCAGGTCGGGCAGCGGGCCGGCGGTGTTGCGGCGGGCGGCGCGGAGGTTGTGGACGGCGACACCGGCCACGGTGCGGCCGACGATGTGCTCGTGCAGGCCGCGGCGCACGACCTCGACCTCGGGCAGCTCGGGCACTACGGGACCTCGGGACGGTCGGGCATTACGGGACCTCGGCAGGCTCGGGCACTACGGCACCTCGGGTAGCGCGAGCACTACGGCGTGACGGGATGCGGTGCCGACAGCATCAGCGAGGTCTGCCGAGCGGCCTCCTGCTCGGCCTCCTTCTTGCTGCGCCCGGTGCCCGAGCCGTACTCGCGCTCGCCGAGGACGACGGTCGCGGTGAAGGACTTGCTGTGGTCGGGTCCGGTCTGCTCGACGCGGTAGACCGGCAGCCCGTGCGCGCCGGCGGCGCACTGCTCCTGCAGGTGCGTCTTCCAGTCCAGGCCGGCCCCGGTCTGCACCGCCGCGTCGATCTCCGGGATCAGCAGCCGGCGTACGACCTGCGCGGCGACGTCCGGCCCGAGGTCGAGGTGGATCGACCCGAGGACCGCCTCGAAGCAGTCGGCGAGGATGGAGTCCTTGTCGGCGCCGCCGGTGACGACCTCGCCGCGGCCCAGCAGGATCAGCGGCCCGAGGCCGTCGTCACCGAGCCGGCGGGCGATGTCGGCGAGCGCGCGCATGTTGACCACCGCGGAGCGCAGCTTGGCGAGCCTGCCCTCGGGCAGGTCCGGGTAGGCGCGGTAAAGGTGCTCGGTGACGTGCAGCCCGAGGACGGCGTCGCCGAGGAACTCCAGCCGCTCGTTCGGCGGGATGCCGCCGTGCTCGTAGGCGTACGAGCGGTGCGTGAGGGCGAGCTCCAGGGACGCCGGCGGCTCGTCGATGCCCAAGGACGCGCAAAGATGAGCGATCGCCTCGTCCGGCTGATCGCTCATCGATGGTGTCGCGCTCACGGGTCGCCCCGCGGGTCTCAGACCTCGAGGACCTGTCGACCCGCGTAGTGGCCACAGTTGGCGCATGCGGTGTGCGGACGCACCGGGGCGCCGCAGGCCTTGTTGGCGCACGTGGTCAGTGCGGTCGCGGTGGTCTTCCACATCGAGCGACGCGAGTGGGTGTTCGCCCGGGACTTCTTGCGCTTCGGAACGGCCACTGTCTTCTCCTACGGTTGATACTGCTGACTAGTCGTGCTGCGGCGTACGCCGCGTTACTGCTCGGGGCTGTCGAACTTCTCGCGCAGCCCCGCCCAGCGGGGGTCGATCATCTCGTGCGTGTGGTCCTTCGGCAGGTCGTCGAGCCGCTCACCGCAGCCGGCGCACAACCCCGCACAGTCGGGGTCGCACAGCGGCGTGAGCGGCAGCGCCAGCACGATCGCGTTGCGGATCACCGGTTCGAGATCGATGCGGTCCTCTACCAGCCGCGCGATCTCGTCCTCGTCGGTGGTCTCGTCGGTAACGCTGCCCGGGTAGGCGAACAGCTCGACCAGCTGGACCTGCACCGTCTCGGCCACGGGGTCCAGGCAGCGCCCACACTCCCCCTCGGCCCGCGCGGTGACGGTGCCGGTGACGAGAACGCCCTCGGCGACCGATTCCAGTCGCAGGTCGAGATCGAGCGGGCTGCCCGGGGGGACCTTGATGAGGTCTACCCCGAGGTCGTCCGGTGCAGGTGCCGCGCGACGTACCTCTTGCATCGCCCCGGGGCGACGCCCCAGATCGTTCGTGTCGAGCACGAGCGGTCCGGACGGCGGATGCTTGTGCCCGCGAGAGCTCTTTGCAGTCATGTCACCCGGATGCAGTACGAGAAGTGCCTCGCGCGAGACCATCTCAGCGAGTGGCCAGGTTTCCCAAGCCAGCAGACAAGATTACCCGATCGCGCGCGGTCGTGGCGAGCGGGCGCGCGGGTGGGCTGCACCACGTCAGCGCCGGCGGTGCTCCGGCTCGTAGTAGTCGGTGTCGACCGAGCGACGGGTGTGCATGGTGTCGCGGCCGTGCTCGACGGTCGCGCTCAGCTTCTGCAGCGTCAGCGACAGCTGCGAGAGGGTGTCCTCGACGTACCGGTCGGCGTCCCCGCGCAGCTTCGCCGCGTGCCGCTCGGCGTCGGCCCGGACGTCCTCGGCGGCGCTCACCGCTGCGCGGTGCACCTCGTGGTCGGTCACCAGCCGCTCGTGCTCGTCGCGGGCCGCCTGGACGATGCCGTCGGCCTTGGCGCGGGCGGTCTCGTGGATGGCGGTGGCCTCGGCCTCCGCGCCTGCCAGGATCCGGTCGGCGTCGCTGTTGGCCTTGCCGACGGTGCGCTGCGCGTAGCTGTCGGCCTCGGCGGTGGTCTTCTCCGCGCTCGCCCGGGCGTCGCTGACCAGCCGCGTCGCTTCGTCGTGGCAGGAGGCCTCGACGCGGGCGGCCTCGGCGCGGGCCGAGGAGACGATCTCGTCGCGC
Organism: Cumulibacter manganitolerans; assembly: GCF_009602465.1. Classification (NCBI taxonomy): domain Bacteria; kingdom Bacillati; phylum Actinomycetota; class Actinomycetes; order Geodermatophilales; family Geodermatophilaceae; genus Cumulibacter; species Cumulibacter manganitolerans. The sequence goes on from NZ_WBKP01000017.1 coordinate 58,461, forward strand.
TGCTCGATGATCTCTCGGGCGTCCTCGACGGCCGCCGGGAAGGCGTCGCGCAGGTCGTCCAGCAGGTCCAGCAGCGTGGGGCGGTTGACGATCGCGGACGACGACATGGGGACGCCCTTGGCCTGCTCGACCGCGTCGATGATCTCGTCGAGGATCTCGAATACCCGCATCGCCATGTCCCGCTCCCTCGCCTGCCGCGTCAGCCCGCGGCGTCCTGCGCGAGCCGGCCGGTCAGCGCGTCGTACCCCACCTCGCTCAGGAAGGGCCGCACGTCGCCGCCGTACTTCGCAACTTCCTTGACCAGGCTCGAGGATATGTAAGAGTGCTCCGGATTGGTCGTCAAAAAGAGCGTTTCGACCGCGGCGATTTTGTGATTCATCTGCGACATCTGGATCTCGTAGTCGAAATCGGTCGCCACCCGCAGCCCCTTCACGACGGCGGCGATGTCGTTGGCGGTGCAGTAGTCGACGAGCAGGCCGGACATCGAGTCGACGCGCACGTTGTGCAGGCCCAGCTCGGCGGCGGACTCGAGGATGATTCGCTGGCGCTCCTCGAGGGAGAACATGGTCTTCTTGCTCGGGTTGACCAGCACGAGCGCGATCACCTCGTCGAAGATCCGCGACGCTCGCGTGATGATGTCGAGGTGCCCGTGATGGATGGGATCGAAGGATCCGGGGCAGACGACGCGCCGGACCGGTCGGGTCACGGAGCCGCCGTCGGCGGGCCGCGGGGCTTCGGCCGAGGCGGCCTTCTGCTGCTCGTCGAGGCTCATAGTGGCGAACCGTACCAAAGGGTCGTCTCGCCGTAGCGACGGTCTCGCAGGGCCTCGATCGAGGTCGGCCACCGCCACGGGTCGCGGCGGTCACGCTCGACGACCACGACGGCGCCGGGCGCCACCGCGCCGGCGCCCACCAGCCGGTCGAGCAGCGCGGCGAGCTCGCCGGCGTCGTCGCCGTACGGCGGGTCGGCGAACACCGTCGCCGCGCCGAGCCCGTCGAGGCGCGCCGCGACCGCGTCGACGCGCCCGGCGACGACGGTGGCCCGCGCGCCGAGGCCCAGGTCGCGGACGTTGCGCTCGATGACGGCGAGCGCGGGGCGCGCCGACTCCACCAGGACGGCGGACGGCGCACCCCTGCTGAGCGCCTCCAGCGCCACCGCGCCGCTGCCGGCGTACAGGTCCAGGAACGGCCCGGACGTGAGGTCGTGGGTGGCCTCGAGGGAGGAGAACAACGCCTCGCGGGTGCGGTCGGAGGTGGGGCGGGTGGTGCGCCCGCCGGGCACCGCCAGCCGCCGGCCGCCGAGCTCTCCGGCGATGATGCGGGTCACGTCAGCCCTTCAGCAGGTAGTCGACGGTGCGCTGCTGGTCGAGGGAGGCGAGCAGGCTGCGCAGCATGGGGTGCCGCTCCAGGTGCGGGTCCTCGGCGACGATCGCGTCGCACAGCTCGCGCGCCACGGCGATGGTCTCGGCGTCGTCGCGCAGCGACAGCAGCCTCAGCTGGGACGTCGAGCCGGACTGCGCGACGCCGAGGATGTCGCCCTCGCGGCGCAGCTCGAGGTCGCGCTCGGCGATCTCGAACCCGTTGGTGGACTGCTCGAGCACCTGCAGCCGCTCGTAGGGACGCGAGGACTGCGGCATCGGCGTCACCAGCAGGCAGACCCCCGCCGCCGACCCACGTCCGACGCGTCCCCGCAGCTGGTGCAGCGTCGCCAGGCCGAACAGGTCGGCGTCCAGCACGATCATCAGCGTCGCGTTGGGGACGTCGACGCCGACCTCGATGACCGTCGTCGAGACCAGGACGTCGATCTCGCCCGCGCCGAAGCGCCGCATGAGGTCGTCCTTCTCCTCCGAGGGAAGCCGGCCGTGCAGCACCGCCAGCCGCAGCCCGGCGAGCGGGCCCTCCTGCAGGCGCTGCGCCACCTCGACCACCGCGGCCTTGACCCGCTTCGGCGCGCCGGAGCCGGCCTCGGCATCGTCCTCCGGCGGCGGGCCGTCGCCGGTCTCGTCGTCGGCGTCGGTGTCGTCCAGGCCGATCCGCGGGCACACCACGTACGCCTGATGCCCCGCGGCGACCTCCTCGCGGACGCGCTCCCAGGCGCGCTCGAGCCAGCCGGGCTTCTGGCCGGCGGGGATCGCCGTGGTGGCGATCGGCGACCGGCCGGGCGGCAGGTCGGTCATGGTGATGGTCTCCAGGTCGCCGAACGCGGTCATCGCGATCGTGCGCGGGATCGGCGTCGCGGTCATGACCAGGGTGTGCGGCGCCGTTCCGTCCCGGCCCTTGCGCCGCAGCGCGTCCCGCTGCTCGACACCGAACCGGTGCTGCTCGTCGATGACGACGAGGCCGAGATCGGCGAAGGTCACCTTCGACTCCAGGATCGCGTGGGTGCCGATCACGATCGACGCGGCACCGGATGCCGCGTCGAGCATGGCCTGCTTGCGCCGCGCGGCCGGCATCCCCGACGAGATCACGACCACCTTCACCGCGTCCGGGTGCGCGCCCAGGGTGCCGGGCTCGCCGTACGGCGCGAGCAGCGCACCGATGCTGCGGGCGTGCTGGTGGGCCAGCACCTCGGTGGGTGCGAGCAACGCGCTCTGCCCGCCGCCCGCGGCGACCTGCAGCATCGCGCGCAGCGCGACGAGGGTCTTGCCCGAGCCGACGTCACCCTGCAGCAGCCGGTGCATCGGGTGCTCGCGAGCGAGCTCGCCGGCGATCAGCTCGCCGGCGGCGCGCTGGCCGGCCGTCAGCTCGAACGGCAGGGACGCGTCGAGCTCGGCGAGCAGCCCGCCGGGCTGCAGCGGCCGGGCGATCGCCGGCAGCAGCGCGTTCTCGTAGCGATCCACGCTCAGCGCCAGCTGCATGTTGAGCGCCTCCTGCAGCTTCAGCCGCTCGTCGGCGCGGCGCCACTGAACGGCGTCCTTCGGCTGATGCTTGGTGCGGAACGCGGTGTCGAGGTCGACGACGCCCAGCCGGGCGAGCTGGTCGGCCGGCAGCGGATCGGCGATCGGGGCGAGCATCTCGAGGGTGAGCTCGACGCACCGGCGGATCGACCCGCTGGAGACCTTCGCGGTGGCCGGGTAGATCGGCATCAGCCGGTCGGCGAACGCCGACATGCTGGTGAACGACAGGCCCTTCTGCTTCGGCGCGTCGCTCGGTGCCGCGTCCATCGTCAGCACCTCGGCGGTCGGCGAGTTCAGCTGCCACCGCCCCCGGAAGGTGCCCACGACGCCGGTGAACAGCGCCCGGGTGCCGGTCTTGAGCTGGGTCGCCATCCACGGCTGGTTCCAGAAGACGGCGTCGATGGTGCCGTGCTGCAGCCGCAGCGTCGCCACGCAGCGGCCGCGGGCGCGCCCGTGCCCGCCGCGGCTGGGATGCCACGCCGACGACGCGACCTCGGCCAGGAAGGTCAGGTGGTCGCCCTCGGTGAGCGTGGACTCCGAGCTGGCGTCACCGGTGCGCAGGTACTTGCGCGGGTAGTGCTGCAGCAGGTCGGCGACGGAGTGCAGATCGAGCTCGGCGGCGAGCGTCTTCGCCGACGGTCCCCCGACGGCGTCCACGAGCGGCGAGTCGAACGTCAGCGCCACTACTCGACACCCAGCAGCACCGGATGGTCGAGGTGGCCACCGGCCAGCACGACCAGCTCGATCTCGGGATGCCGCACCGAGAGGTCGGTCTCGAGGTCGTCGGCCAGGCCCTCGGGCGCCCGGCGTCCGACGACGAGCGTGACCAGCTCGCCGCCGGTCGCCAGCAGCATGTCGAGCAGCGAGATGGTCACCTCGAGGATCGACCGGCCGATCGTGACGACGTCGGCGCCGACCAGGCCCAGCACGTCGCCGGGGCGGCAGGTGCCGGCCATGGTGAGCGCCTCGCGGGCCGCGACGGTCACCTCGGCGTACCGCGTGCCGGCCGCGGCCTCGGCCATCGCCATCACGTCGTCCCCGAAGTACCGGTCGTCGTCGTGGACGGCGAGCGCCGCCAGCCCCTGCACGACCGACTTGGTCGGGACGACGGACACCTCGATGCCCTTCTCCCGAGCCTCCCCCGCGGCGGCGTCGGCGACGGCGGCGCAGTCGCGGTCGTTGGGCAGCACGGCGACCTTGGCGGTGCCCGCGGCCTCGATCGCGGCGAGCACCTCGGCGGTCGAGGGCCGCCGGTTGGGTCCGCTGTCGACGACCCACGCGCCCTCGGCCTCGAACACCTCGCGCAGCGCGTCGCCCGGGGCGATCGCGACGATGCCCACCCCCGAGGTGTCCCGCGCGACGCCGGTCGTGCGGTCCGCGAAGCGGGTGACCTCGATGCCGCTGACCGCGCCCACCCGGATGCCGGCTTCGATCGCCGCACCGATGTCGTTGACGTGCACGTGCACCTTGTGCAGCAGCGGACCCTCGCGGTGGTGGTCGCCCGCGGCGACCACGACGCTGTCGCCGACCGCGCGCAGCGCGTCGGCCAGGGTGGCGGCCGGCGCGCTCTCGCACTCGAGCAGGTAGACGACCTCGTACTCGAAGTCGTCGGAGTCGTGGCGCACGTCCTCGGGCAGCGCGTCCTCCAGCGGCTCGTGCCGTGCCCAGCCGATGCCGCCGGCGGGCGTGCCGCCGGTCGCCGCGGCCAGCGCGTCGAGGATGATCGACAGCCCGCGCCCACCCGCGTCGACCACGCCGGCCCGCGCGAGGACCTCCAGCTGCTCCGGCGTACGGCGCACCGCCTCGGCGGCCGCCCTGGCGGCCGCGGTCGTCACCGACGCGAC
>NZ_WBKP01000018.1 GCF_009602465.1 Cumulibacter manganitolerans
GCACGGGGACGAACGCGGCGATCGTCGAGGCGTCGCACCGCGCGGCGTGCGCCAGCAGCCCGGCTTCGGCCCGCGCCAGCTCGGACGGCGTGCGGGCGCGCCGGCGCGCGGCGTACTCGGCCCGCAGTACCGCCTTCACCTCCCGCGACCGGTCCTTCATGGCGATCCCCCAGGTGACCGTGGCTTCTACGGCGTGCCAGCACGCCGGTACTCAGTAGGGTGAACGGTAGCGATCACTTCTCACGGACGGGACATTCGATGAGCTCTCCCCACAGCACGGCGCGTGAGCGCGCGCACGCCTACAAGGTAGTGATCCCGGCCGCCGGCCTGGGCACCCGGTTCCTGCCCGCGACGAAGGCGATCCCCAAGGAGCTGCTGCCGATCGTCGACACCCCCGCGCTGCAGTACATCGTGGAGGAGGCGGTGGACGCCGGCCTCAAGCAGGTGCTCGTCATCGTCGGCCGCGGCAAGGAGGCGATCATCGACCACTTCGATCACGCCCCCGAGCTGGAGGCCGCCCTCGAGAAGAAGGGCGACAGCGACCGGCTCAAGTCGGTCCAGCGCTCGGCCGAGCTCGCCGACGTGCACTACATCCGCCAGGGCGAGCCGCGCGGTCTCGGGCACGCGGTCAACTGCGCCGCCCCGTACGTCGGCCAGGAGGTGTTCGCGGTGATGCTCGGCGACGACCTCATCGATGCCCGCGACGACCTGCTCGGCCCCATGCTCGAGGTGCAGCAGGCGTTCGGCGGCTGCGTCGTCGCGCTCATGGAGGTGCCGCACGACCAGGTCTCGATGTACGGCTGCGCCGCGGTCGAGGCGGTGCAGGCGCCCGCCATCTCGGCGCCGCGGTCGATCGGGGACGTCGTGCGCATCACCGACCTGGTGGAGAAGCCCACGCCGGAGGACGCGCCGTCCAACCTCGCGATCATCGGCCGCTACGTGCTGTCGCCGGAGATCTTCGACGCCCTCGACCGCACGCCGCCGGGGCGCGGCGGCGAGGTGCAGCTCACCGACGCGATGAAGCTGCTGGCCTCCGAGGGGCACCCGATCCACGGCGTGGTCTTCACCGGCCGGCGCTACGACACCGGCGACCGAGGCGACTACCTGCGGGCGGTCGTGCGGCTCGCCGCGGAGCGCGAGGACCTCGGCCCGTCGTTCGTCGAGTGGCTCGGTGAGTTCCTGCACGAGTTCCAGACCGAGCGCTCCGTCTCGTCCTGACGGTCCCGCAAATCCGGGAGAATCCGGGCGGTCTACCGCATGATGGACCCCAGCTCACCCAACGTCACGGAGGCACCACCTAGTGCGCACAGTGGAAGAACACGTCGACGCGATCCTGTCGTCGCTGCCGACCCTCGAGTCGATCGAGCTGGCGATCCTCGATGCGCAGGGCCTGCTGTGCGGTGAGGAGGTGGTCTCGCAGACCTCCCTGCCGGCGTTCGACCACTCGGCGATCGACGGCTACGCCGTGCGGCTGGCCGACGTGCAGGCGGCGCGCCCCGACGACGCCGTGCAGCTGGCCGTGGTGGCCGAGGCCGAGCCCGGTGCCCGCGAGGCCCGCAGCCTGTCCGCCGGCACGGCGGTGCGGATCTATCCGGGGGCGATGCTGCCCGGCGGCGCCGACGCCGTCGTCCCGCTGGCCTGGACCGACCGCGGCGTCGCCCGCGTCGACATCCGCAAGGCGCCGCCCAGGGGCGCGTACATCCGCCGCGCGGGCGAGGACGTCATGCCGGGGGACACCGCCGTCTCGGTCGGTACCCCGATCGGGCCGGCGCAGGTCGGCCTGCTCGCGGCGGTCGGGCGCACCCGCGTCCAGGCCCGGCCGCGCCCCCGGGTGACGGTGCTGTCGATCGGCTCCGAGCTCGTCGACGTAGGCACCGTTCCGTCGCCCGGCGAGCTCATCGACGTCAACTCGTTCGCGCTCGCGGCGGCCGCCCGCGACGCGGGCGCGGCGGTGTACCGGGCCAGCGCCGTCCCGGCCGACAAGTCGCGGCTGATGTCGACCCTCGAGTCGCAGCTGCTGCGCACCGACCTGCTCGTGCTCTCCGGAGGGTTCGCGTCGAGCTCGTTCGACGTGGTGTCCGAATGCCTCTCCGAGCTCGGGTCGGTGGAGTACACCCGGGTCGCGATGCAGCCGGGCATGCCGCAGGGCTTCGGCGTGATCGGCGAGCGCGAGGTGCCGGTGCTGTGCTTCCCGAACGACCCGGTCAGCGCGCTGGTGTCGTTCGAGGTGTTCGCGCGGCCCGCGATCCGGTTCCTGCTAGGCAAGAAGCGGCTGTTCCGGCCGATGACCAAGGCCCGCTCGACCGAGCCGCTCGACAGCCCCGCCGGCCGCAAGCAGTTCCGCCGGGGGCTGCTGATGCGCCACCCCGAGGGCGGGTACGTCGTATCGCCGGTCGGCGGCGCGGGCGCGCACCTGCTGTTCTCGATGGCGCAGGCCAACTGCCTCATCGTGATCCCGGAGGATCAGACGCAGGTCACCGAGGGTGCCGACGTCTCCGTCATGCCCCTGGTCCTTGGCTCCTGAGCCGCGCGGCGCCGCGCGGCCGCCCTGGCGGGTGACGCTGCGGCACGGCGCCGTCACGATCCGGCCGCTGGCCTACGGCGACCGCAGCGCCTGGCGCGCCGTCCGGCTGCGCAACCGCGAATGGTTGCGCCCCTGGGAGCCGACGTCCGCCGAGAGCTGGGAGGCGCGCAGCTCGCGGCTGGCGTTCCTGCGGATGCGCCGCGACAGCGGCATCGCCGCCCACGAGCGACGGCTGCTGCCGTTCGCCATCCTGCACGGCTCGGCCTTCGTCGGCCAGGTCAACCTCGGACCGATCCAGTGGGGTCCCGTGCGGTCGGCGGACGTCGGGTACTGGGTCGACCGCCAGCGTGCTGGGCAGGGCATCACCCCGATCGCCGTGGCGCTGGCGATCCAGCACGCGTTCGACATCGGCCTGCACCGGGTGCACGCGGCCATCGCGCCGGAGAACGCCGCCTCGATCCGGGTCGCGGAGAAGCTGGGCATGCGCCTCGAGGGCCGCTACGTCCGCTACCTGGACATCAACGGGTCCTGGCGCGACCACCTCGGCTACGCGCTGACCGCCGACGACGACCTGACGGCGCTGCGCGGCCTGCTTGAGACGTAGCGGCGAGGCCGCTCGCGGCACGAATGTGCACGAATCGTTACGCCACGCGGCGCGCCTGTCCCGGCCGGCCGGCGGACTCGGAGAGACTGTCCCCAGTCGTGACGGATGTGACTGGAGGTGACTCGTGGGATCTGGGGTTTTCCTGGCCGCCGTGGTGGTGGCCTGGTTCGTGGTCCTGGTGCCCATGGTCCTCACTCGCCGCGACAGCGCGCTGGAATCGGTCATCCGAGAGAACGACACCTCGTCAGCGCGCGTGCTGCGACGTACGTCCACGGCATCCGGCCAGCGGAAAAGGAGCTTCTCGATGAGTGCACGCGAGTCTTCCCCCTCGCACGATCTCGACGACATGGTCGACACGGCCGTGCACGAGCGGATCGTCGACGCCGACCCGGCGGACGACCGGCCCCACTACGACGACGAGCCCCGCGCGGCCCGCGGCCCGCGCCGCACCGACGCCGCGCGCCAGCGGATCCTGCAGCGCCGCCGGCAGACGGTGATCGGCCTCGGCGCGTTCTTCGTGCTGGCGCTCGCGCTGGCGGTGTTCGCCGGTTCGTGGACGTGGGTGATCGCCGGCGCCGCGGGCGTCGCCGTCGCCGCCTACCTGGTGCACCTGCGCAACGAGGCACGCCGCGAGGAGGAGCGCCGGCTCACGCGGGAGATCCGCGCCAACCGCGCGCCCGCGGACAGCCGCGCCCGCCGTGAGACCCGCTCGCAGTCCAGCCTCGCCGGGAACGCCTTCGTGGCCTCCGGCATCATCGAGCCGGACGTCGTGCTGCTCGACGACGAAGACCCCGAGTTCTACGACCTCGCCGACGCGCCCGTCGCCGACTCGGTCGACCTCTCCGGACGCCGCTCGCACTCGGAGTACCAGGACTCGCCCGACTACTACGACTGGGACGACGAGTACGACGCCTACGGCGTGCACGGTGCCGCGAGCACCGACGACGACCACTTCCGGCGGGCCGTCTAGCAGCACGGCATGCGCGGGGCGCTGCTGCTGGCCTGCGGGTCGCTGCTGCTCGCCGGTTGCACCGCCGCGGCGCCGCCGAGCCCGGCGACGGACGCGTGGCAGGTCGAGGTGGTCGCCGACGGCCTCGAGCACCCGTGGGGTCTGGCCCTGCGCTCGGCGGCAAGGTGCTGCGCATCGATCCGGTGAGCGGCGCGCCACCGCCGGACAACCCGTTCGCCGGCAGCGCGGATCCGGCGACCCGCCTGGTGTACACCTACGGCCACCGCAACGTGCAGGGCCTCGCCGTCCAGCCGGGCACCGGCGCGCTCTACTCCGCCGAGCACGGGCCGGACGTCGACGACGAGGTCAACCTCCTGCGGCCCGGCGCCAACTACGGCTGGGATCCCGTCGGATCGGGGACGTACGACGAGTCACGGCCGATGACCGACACCGCCATCGACGGCGCGGTGCCCGCGGTGTGGTCCAGCGGGTCGCCCACCCTCGCCACGTCGGGCTGCGCGTTCCTGGACGGACCCGCCTGGGGCCCGCACGAGGGCGAGCTGGCGATCGCCGCGCTGAAGGCGTCCGCGCTCTACCTGCTGCGGCTCCCGGACGGCGGCGGCCCCGCGAGCCTCACGAAGGCCGCGGTGCTCGACGGCGACTACGGCCGGCTGCGCACCGTCGAGCCCGGCGGGGACGGCGTCCTGTACGTGACGACCTCGAACGGCGACGACGACAAGATCCTCCGCGTCACCGTGTGAGGCGGGGGACTATCGGTCCCAGCCCGGCCAGGCGGCGCGCAGCCGCTTCTTGTCGATCTTGCCGACGCTGGTCACCGGCAGCTCCTCGGTCTGCACGACCGCCTTCGGCAGCTCGTACTTCGCCAGCTTGTCGCGAGCGCCGTCGATGATCGACCTCTCGTCGATGCTGACCCCCTCGGCGGCGACGACGTACGCGACCACCGCTTCGCCCCAGTCGGGGTGCTCGACGCCGACCACTGCGACCTGGGTGACGCCGTCCTGCGCCGAGATGGCGTTCTCGACCGCCGTGCTGTAGACGTTCATGCCGCCGCTGATGATCATGTCGTTCTTGCGGTCGACCAGGTACACGTAGCCGTCGGCGTCCATCGTGCCCATGTCGCCGGTGTGCAGCCACCCGCCGCGCAGCGTCTTGGCCGTCGCCTCGTCGCGGTTGTGGTAGCCGACCATCTGGTAGGGCGAGCGCAGCACGATCTCCCCGGGCTCGCCGACCGGCACGTCCGCGTCGTTCTCGTCGACGATCCGCACCTGGACCAGGGCGGTCGAGCGCCCGCACGAGCGCAGCAGGTGGGCCTTCTGCGGATCGGTCGAGTGGTCGGTCTTGCCGAGCCGGGTGATCCAGTTGGGGCACTCGGTCTGCCCGTACAGCTGCAGGAACACCGGGCCCAGCAGCTGCATGCCCTGCGCGAGGCGGTCGACGGTGATCGGCGCCGCGCCGTACAGGATCGTGCGCAGCGACGACAGGTCGCGCTGCTCCGCCGCGACCCGATCCAGCATGCGGTAGATCATCGTCGGCACCATGAACAGGAACGAGGCGCCGTCCTTCTCGATGCGGTCGAGGACGACGTCGAGGTCGAAGCCCCGCTCGATGTACGCGAACGTGCCGCCGAGCATCGACGCGTTGAGCAGGAAGCCGGCCGCGTGCGGCAGCGGGGAGGTGACCAGCAGGACCTCGTCCTCGGCGAGCGCCATCGCGGGCAGGTGCGCGAGCAGGCAGATGCCGATCGTGTACTGGGTGTGGATGGCGCCCTTGGGCTGGCCCGTCGTGCCCCCGGTGTAGGCGATCCGGGCGATGGTCGACGGCTCGACCCGGACGTCGGGAAGCCCGTCGCCGGCCGCGGCGAGCACGTCCGACCAGAGCTCCGCGCCCTCGGGGGCGGGCTGGTCGTCGGCGACCAGGACGACGCGGGCGAGCTCGCCGCCCTCGGCGAGCACCTCCATCGCGGGGCCGACCTGTGAGCGCGTCGCGAGGGCGGTCTTGGCGTTGCTGTCGCGCAGGATGTAGCGGCGCTCGTCGTCGCTGAGCATGTCGTTCAGCGCGACGAGGGCGGCGCCGGCCCGCAGGATGCCCTGCTCGGCGATGATGTACTCCGCGCAGTTCGACATCATCAGCGCGACCCGGTCACCCGGCCGGATGCCTTGCGCGATGAGGGCGTTCGCCACCCGGTTGGCCTGCGCGGCGATCTCCCCGTACGTCCACGTCCGGCCGTCGGCGGCGAGCGCCGGCTTGCCGGCGAACTTGCTGAAGGCGTTGAGCACCAGGTCTCGCTGCATCACCTGGATCGGCGTGGAATCGGGCATGGAGATCTCCTGGTCGCGACGGGCACGGACCGGCTGAGGCGGGCCGCGCGGTGGTGTACGGAGCCTATGCGGCGCGCCCCGGTGCGACAATTCGACCCCGGGTGCGGCGTTTCCCGTTGTGTTGTTGCGGCTCGGGCGACGTCGCCCGAAGCGGTCACAACACAACGGGGACGGCGGGGGAGACGTAGGGTCCAACGAGGGAGCGGTCGAGATCGGGAGGTCGTGCATGGGCAGGGTCGTGGTCGTCGGAAGCGGACCGAACGGGCTGAGCGCGGCGGTGCGCCTCGCGCGCGCCGGGCACGAGGTCCGGGTGCTGGAGATGAGCGAGCGGATCGGCGGGGGCACGCGGACGTCCGAGCTGACGCTCCCGGGCCTGCTGCACGACGACTGCTCGGCCTTCCACCCGACCGGCGTGCTGTCGCCGGCGTTCGAGGACCTGTCCCTCGAGGACTTCGGGCTGCGCTGGCTGTGGCCGGAGATCGAGATGGCGCACCCGCTGGACGACGGGTCGGCGGGCCTGCTGTACCGCGACATCGACCGCACGGCCGAGGCGCTCGGCGCCGACGGCGCGGCGTGGAAGCAGGTGTTCGGGCCGATCGCGCGGCACTTCGGCAAGGTCGCCGACGACGCGCTGAAGCCGGTCGTCAGCCTGCCGCGGCACCCGTTCACGCTGACCGGTTTCGGCCTGCGCGCGGCGTGGCCGGCGACCGTGCTCGCGCGTCGGTTCTCGACCCCGCAGGCGAAGGGGCTGTTCGCCGGTGTCGCCGCCCATCAGCTCGGCCGCCTGGGCGGACCGCTGACCAGCGCCATCGCGGTCATGCTGATCGCGGCCGGGCACGCCGACGGCTGGCCGGTGGCCGAGGGCGGGTCGCGGGCGATCACCGACGCGCTCGCCGCGGCGCTCGCGTCGTACGGCGGGACGATCGAGACCGGCCACGAGGTCACCGACTTCGCCGAGGTCGCCGGCGCGGACGCCGTGCTGCTCAGCACGACGCCGCAGGCCGCCGCCCGCATCGTCGGCGACCGGCTGCCCCGCCGGGTCGCGCGGGCGTACCGCCGCTACCGCTACGGCCCGGGCGTGCACCGCGTCGAGATGGCCATCCGCGGCGACGTCCCGTGGACGAATCCCGAGTGCGGCAAGGCCGGCACCGTGCACCTCGGCGGCACGATCGACGAGATCGTCGCGGCCGAGCGGGACATCGTCCGGGGGCGGCTGCCGCGCCGCCCGTTCGTGCTGGTGGGCCAGCAGTACCTCGCCGATCCGAGCCGTTCGCGCGACGGCATCAACCCGCTGTGGGCCTACGCGCACGTGCCGTTCGGCTCGAGGGACGCCACCGAGGAGCTGATGGGGCAGCTCGAGCGGTTCGCACCCGGCGTGTCGAGCCAGATCGTCGCGACCCACGTCCGCGACACGGCGGCGATGGAGACCTACAACCCCAACTACGTCGGCGGCGACATCGCCGCGGGGGCCAACGACGCCCGCCAGGTGATCTTCCGGCCGCGGCCGGCGGCGAATCCCTACGAGACGGGAGTGCCCGGCGTCTACCTCTGCTCCTCGGCGACCCCGCCCAGCGCCGGCGTGCACGGGATGTGCGGGTGGAACGCGGCCGCCGCGGCCCTGGAGTACCTGGCGCGCTGATCCTCGCGGGGCCCGCCGCAGCTGTTCGGCTCGTCGTCCGACACACGTCGCCCCGCCGACATGTCAGGTTCAGGTCAGGTCGGTGGGCTGGTTCTCATGGACATTCACGCAACCCCGCCGAGGCGCCGCCGCGCGCTCGCGGTCACGATCCTCATGGCCACCGCCCTCGCCGCGCTGCTGCTGCCGTCGGCCGCGACCGCCGCGCCGCCCGCGCCGAAGAAGGGCGGCGAGACCGCGACGGCCGCGCCGCTCGTGATCGGCCACCGCGGTGCGTCCGGCTACCGTCCGGAGCACACGCTCGCCTCCTACGAGCTCGCCGCCCGGATGGGGGCGGACTACATCGAGCCGGACCTGGTCTCGACGAAGGACGGCGTCCTCGTCGCGCGCCACGAGAACGAGATCAGCGGCACGACGAACGTCGCCGACCACCCCGAGTTCGCCGCGCGGCAGACGACGAAGGTGATCGACGGCAAGCCGATCACCGGCTGGTTCACCGAGGACTTCACCCTCGCCGAGCTCAAGACGCTGCGCGCGAAGGAGCGGCTGCCCAAGGAGCGCCAGGAGAACACGGTCTACGACGGCCAGTTCGAGGTGCCCACCTTCCAGGAGGTGCTGCAGCTGCGCGCGGCGCTGAGCAAGGAGCTCGGGCGCGAGATCGGCGTGTACCCCGAGACGAAGCACCCGACGTACTTCAAGTCGGTCGGGCTGCCGCTGGAGCCGCTCGTCGTGGCCGCGCTGGAGAAGGCCGGCCTCAACAAGGCGAAGGCGCCGGTGTTCGTGCAGTCCTTCGAGCTGACCAACCTGCAGGAGCTGCGCACCCAGCTCGGGCTGAAGACGAAGACGGTGTTCCTCACCGGCGCGAAGGGCGCGCCGTACGACCTGGTGGCCGCGGGGGACCCGCGCACGTACGCCGACCTGACGACGCCCACGGGGCTGGCCGGCATGAGGGCGTTCGTCGACGGGCTGGGCCCGGACAAGTCGCAGGTGATCCCGCGCAACGCCGACGGCACCCTCAGCACGCCGACGTCGTTCGTCGCGGACGCGCACGCCGCGGGCCTGACGGTGCACCCGTACACGTTCCGCGCCGAGAACACGTTCCTGCCGCTGGACTACCGCAATGGGGCGAACCCCTACGACTACGGCCGGATCATCGACGAGATGAAGGCCTACCTCGCGACGGGCATCGACGGGCTGTTCACCGACAACCCGGACATCGGCGTGCTGGCGCGCGACCAGTTCGTCGCCGGAAAGTAGCCCCCGCACGATGCGGACGGCCCGCGTCCCGGTCGTCCGGGGCGCGGGCCGTCGCGTGCCGGCTCAGCGGTTGCGGTAGCGCGGCGGCCGCTTCTCCAGGAACGCCGCGGTGGCCTCCCGGCGGTCCTCGGTCATCGCGGTGAGGATCTGCTGGCGGTTCTCCAGCTCGACCGATGCGTGGAACGACGGCGTCTCGAGGGCCAGCCACATGCCCTGCTTGGTCAGCTCGACGGAGAACGGCGGGTTGCTCATGATCTCGCGCGCCTTGGCCAGCGCGACGTCCATCAGCTCGGCGCCGTCCACGATGCGGTAGAGCAGCCCGATCCGCTCGGCCTCCTCCGCGTCGAACCGCCGCCCGGTGAGCATCAGCTCGTGGGCGCGGCCGGCGCCGACGATCCGCGGCAGCAGCCACGAGGTGCCGATGTCGCAGGCCGAGAAGCCCGCCTTGATGAACGCCACGCTGAACACCGCGTCGGCGGCCGCGATGCGGATGTCGCTGGCCAGGACGACGGCCAGCCCGCCGCCGGCCGCGGGCCCGTTGATCGCGGCGATGACCGGCTTGCTGAGGTTGCGGATCTTCTCGGCCGCCGAGGCGATCTCGCGCTGCCGGGCCAGTCCGCCGCGGACCGGGCCGTAGCCGTCGTCGAAGCCGTCGTCGTACCCGTCCAGGTCGAGGCCGGCGCAGAACGCCCGCCCGGCACCGGTGATGACGACGACGCGGACGTCGTCCGCCCGGTCGGCGTAGTCCAGCGCGGCGTGCAGGTCGGTGAGCAGCTCGTGCGTCATCGTGTTCAGCCGCTCGGGGCGGTTGAGCCGCAGCAGCCGCACACCCTCCTCGGGCGACTCGACGAGGACCGTGCCGCCGGCGCTCACAGCGACACCGTCCCGGTGGGGCCCGCGATGGTCGCGCGCAGGCGAGGCTCGTCTGCGGTCACGGCGACGACGTCGATGCCCAGGTCCCGGTAGAGACCGTTCACCGCGTCGGCGTCGGGGGAGCCGACCTCGAGGTCGAGCAGCTCGGCGTGCGGGATTCCCGAGGACGCCGGATGCACCGAGTCGCCCCAGTCGATCAGGAACGGCGCCAGGCCGCCGTACGGCAGGTCGTCGGACTTGGCGAGAGTCCAGTGCAGCTCGTTGCCCTCGTTGTCGACCCGCGACATCGGGGTGAGCTTGCCGTGGTCGGCGTTGTGGCGGCGCGACTTCACCAGCGCACCGTCGATGTCGCCGGGGTGGATGCACCACGCGACGAGGCGGTCCTCGCGCAGCCGGTCGAGGTGGAAGGCGGTCGGGTGTCCGTCGGCCGCCGGGTTCTCGCCGTCCAGCGCGATGATCTCGAGGTACGACGTCGGCGACAGGCCGAGCAGGTAGTTGCGGGTGCCGTGGCCGAGGTGCCGGCCGCCCTCGACGGGGCGCACGCCGATCTGCTGCTCGATGTCGTCGACGGCCTTCTGCAGATCCAGGACGCCGTACACGAGGTGGTCGATCCGGCTGTGGGGGTCGATGTCTGTCATACGGGCATCCTGCCATTGGGGATTTCGGCCCTGGTGACCTGCGTCATGTCCGGATAGGTTCGAGGAACCGACCCGCTCACCACGGAGGCTGCCATGCCCATCGAGAACCCCTTCTACAGCCCGGAGGCGCAGGGCCCGTACGAGCTGCACTCCCTCGGCCGGTTCGAGCTCGAGGACGGCGGTGTGATCCCGGACCTGCAGCTCGCGGTCGCCACCTACGGCACGCTGAACGAGGACAAGAGCAACGCGATCCTGATCCCCACGTGGTTCTCCGGCACCCATCAGACCTGGGAGCTGGTCTACATCGGCTCCGGGCGCGCGCTGGATCCCGACAAGTACTTCATCGTCGTCGTGAACCAGATCGGCAACGGGCTGTCGACGTCCCCGCACAACACCGACGACCCGGCGATCGCGATGTCGAAGTTCCCCGACGTGCGCATCGGGGACGACGTCCGCGCGCAGGAGCAGCTGCTGCGCGAGAAGTTCGGGATCGAGCGGCTCGCCCTCGTCGTCGGGGGCTCGATGGGGGCGCAGCAGACCTGGGAGTGGGCGGTGCGGTTTCCCGACAAGGTGCTGCGCGCCGCGCCCATCGCCGGCACCGCCCAGAACACCCCGCACGACTTCCTGTTCACGCAGACCCTCATGGACACCATCACCTGCGACCCGGGGTGGAACGGCGGCGAGTACTCCTCGCCGGTGGACGTCGCCGCCGGCCTCGGCCGGCACGCCGACATCTGGGCGGTGATGGGCCTGACGACCGACTTCTGGAAGACCGAGTTCTGGCGTGGCGTCCCGCCGATCATGGAGGGGCAGAGCTGGAGCACGTTCGAGGAGTTCCAGGAGCAGTTCATGCGGACGCTGTTCCGGATGATGGACCCGAACGCGCTGCTGTCGATGGGCTGGAAGTGGCAGCGCGGGGACGTCGCGCGCAACGCCCGCGGCGATCTCGCGGCCGCGCTCGGGCGGATCACCGCGAAGATGTTCGTCATGCCGATCGACAGCGACATGTTCTTCCCGCCGCTGGACTGCGAGGCCGAGCAGCGGCTCACCCCCGGCAGCGAGCTGCGGGTGCTGCACAGCATCGCCGGTCACTTCGCGCTGTTCGGGTTCGAGGAGTCCTACATCGCGGAGGTGGACCAGCACCTGAGCGAGCTGCTCGCCGCCGACGTCGGCGCGTAGACCGGTCCGTGGGAGACGGGCCGACCGCCGTCCGCGCCCCGCCGAACGGGTGGTATTCTCGTTTGTCGCAAGGGGCTATGGCGCAGTTGGTAGCGCGTCTCGTTCGCAATGAGAAGGTCAGGGGTTCGAATCCCCTTAGCTCCACTCGAGAAACAATTGAGACAGTTGCTCGTGAGAACGGACCACCGGGGGATGCCCGGTGGTCCGTTTGCGTATGCGGAACGGCGTGCATTCCCGCGATGCAGCGTTCTTGCTGCATCGCGGGACTGCTACCGGACAGTCCACGGGCGGGCGGTGGCTCAGCGGTGGCCGGACGTCGGGTGCTGCAGCCGGTTGCGCGCCGCCAGCGCCAGGTGCGTGCCCCACGCGGACGCCCTCTCGAGCTCGCCGTCGGCGAGTGGCCCGGCCGAGTCGGTGACGTAGAACGACGTCGCCGGGGAGGCGATGTCGTAGCCGAGGCGCCGCAGCCGGCGTTCGGCCGCCCGGGCCGCCGAGCCCGGTAGGTGCGGCTTGCGGATCCGCGTGTCGAAGGCGGCGGCGAGCGTCGGCCGCGCGGGCGCGCCGGCATCGCCGAGCCAGTCGCGGATGCCGATCGCCGCCGCATGCCCGGCGTCCGCGCCCTGCTGCGCCGCGCTGGCCCGGGTGCGTGCGCGCGTCATCCCGAACGCGTGCGTCGGGCCGCCGACCAGCAGCAGCCGTACCTCGTCCGCCAGCAGCGCAGGGGCCGCCGCGACGTCGACCACCTCCGTCTCGATGCTGGGCGAGAGCCCTTGGGCGATCGCGTCGCCCACGGCGCGGGTGTCGCCCCACATGGACTCGACGATGATCAGTGCGCGCATGACGCGGTCCTTCCTCTCTGTGCCGGCTCGTTCCCTCGGCGGCGGGTTACTTGTGCAGGACGACCTTCAGGGCGCCGTTGTCGCCGGCGTGCGCGAACGTGTCGTACGCGTCGGTGAGCTCGGTGAGCTCGAAGCGGTGGGTGGCGAGTCGGTCGGTCGGCAGCTGGCCGGACCGCACCAGCCGGAGGAGGGTGGGCGTCGACCAGGTGTCGACCAGCCCCGTCGTGAGGGTGAGGTCGCGGGACCACAGCTCCTCGAGGTGCAGGGTGGCCGGTCGCCCGTGCACGCCGATGTTGGCCAGGTGCCCGCCGGGCCGGACGAGGCGCGCGCACATCTCGAAGGTCTCCGGCAGCCCGACGGCCTCGATCGTCACGTCGGCGCCCAGGTCGTCGGTAAGCACGCCGACGAGCTCGGCCGGGTCGTCGGTGTCCGGGTTGATGGCGACGTCGGCGCCGAACTGCCGAGCCGCCGTCAGCCGCGCGTCGGACCGGTCGACGACCACGACCCGCCCGGGGCTGTACAGCCGCGCGGTGAGGACCGTCGCGAGCCCGATCGGCCCCGCGCCGACGACCACCACGGTGTCCCCGGGGCGGACCGCGCCGTTGACCACACCCAGCTCGTACGACGTCGGCAGGATGTCCGAGAGCATCAGCACGGCCTCGTCGTCCAGCACCGTCGGGATCGGGTACAGCGAGGTGTCGGCGAACGGCACCCGCACGTACTCGGCCTGGGTGCCGTCGATCTTGTTCCCGAGGATCCAGCCGCCGCCCCCCAGGCACTGGCCGTAGCGGCGCTCGCGGCAGAACCGGCACCGCGCGCACGCGGAGATGCAGGACACGAGGACCCGGGTGCCCGGCGTGATGGTGGTGACCGCCGAGCCGACGGCCTCCACCGTGCCGACCGCCTCGTGCCCGAGCACCCGGCCCGCCACCACCGAGGGCAGGTCGCCGGCCAGGATGTGCAGGTCGGTGCCGCAGATCGTCGTCGTGTCCACGCCGACGATCGCGTCCGTGTCCTCGACCAGCACCGGGTCGGGGACGTCGTCCCAGCTCACCTCGCCGGGACCGTTGTAGCGCAGCGCTTTCATGGTGGCTCCAGGGGGGATGGCCCGAGCGGCGGTCAGGAGGCCGGCAGCGGGACGACGGCCACGGGGCAGCCGGCGTGGTGCAGGACGCCCTGGCTCACCGACCCGAGCAGCGTGCCCGGCAGCGCGTGGTGCCCGCGGTTGCCGACGACGAGCAGGTACTGGGCGGCGGAGATGGCGACCAGCCCGCTGACGGGATGATCACGCACCACCTCGGCGTGCACCGGGACGTCGGGGTACTCCTCGCGCCAACCGGCCATCGCCTCGGACAGCCACGCCTCGACCTGGGTGGGGACCGGCGCCGCGGGGCGCCACAGCGCCTGGGCGAGGGGATCGAGGTGCCAGCACAGCACCGCCGTCAACGGCAGCGACCGGCGGCTGGCGAAGTCGAACGCGTAGGCGAGCGCCGTCTCCGACGGTGCTCGGCCGTCGACGCCCACGACGACGCCGGCCTGCTCCTCGACCAGGCCCGCGGGGCCCCGTAGGACGACGACCGGGCAGGACGCGCGCGCCGCCACGGTGGCGCCCACCGAGCCCAGGACGATCGAGCCCACCGCGCCCATCCGCCGCGAGCCGAGCACGATGGTCCGCGCCTGCGCCGACTCGCGCAGCAGCACCTCGACCGGGCTCTCGCCGTCGTACAGCTGGGTGCGGACCGGCACGCCGGGAGCCCGGGCCGCCACCCGCCCGGCCGCGGCCTCCAGCGTCTTCGTCGCGATGTCGGTCGCGCGTTCCGAGTCGCGGGCCGACACCGGCAGCGGCGCCGCGCCGTAGAGCTGCGTCGCGAAGTAGGTGCGCGTCGGGTCGACGACGTACACCAGCCGCAGCAGCACCCCGCGCGACTGCGCCTCGGTGGTCGCCCAGTCGAGCACCGCGCCCTGCTCGGGGGAGCCGTCGAGGCCCACCAGGATCGGCAAGTGGTCGTTGCTCATGACGTCGTCCTCTCGCGTGGCACCGGAGGCGGTCGCTCCTGACCTCAGCGTCCCGAGCGCGGCGTGGTCGCGGCAGGGCCGAAGGGCCCGATACGGCGGGTACGCCGGGTACGCCGTCCGACTGCGGCACGGCGCGCCCGGTCGCGCCGCCGCGGCGCTGGCAACGCTCGCGTGGGCGGTTCATACTCGAGGTGTGGGATCGACGGCGGGGCCGGCCGGCAGCGAGGAGCTCGACCGGCCGCAGGCCTGGGAGCGGATCCGCGAGTGCCGCTACGGACGGCTCGCGGTGATCGTGCACGACACCCCGGAGATCTTTCCGGTGACGCACGTCGTCGACCACGGGACGGTGGTCTTCCGGACGGCGGTCGGCACCAAGTTGTCGGCGTGCGTCGGCCACCCCGTCGCGTTCGAGGTCGACGGGGTCGACCTCGACAGGCGGCTGGCCTGGAGCGTGGTGGTGAAGGGCCGGGCCCGCGAGATCCGTGGCACGGAGGAGATGATCGAGGCGTTGTCGTTGCCGTTGTCGCCGATCCATCCGGCGGCCAAGCCGCGGTTCGTCCGGATCGATCCGAGCGCCATCACCGGGCGGCAGTTCGCGATCGCGGCGGGCTAGCGCGGCAGGATCTCCCGTCCGGACAGGTCGTGCGGGCGGATCGCGACCCAGAACGAGGCGTCGGACGGCGGTAGCCACGCCGCGGGCGCCATCCGGTCCAGACGCTCGCACTCGGCGCGGTCGTCGACGATCGCGAAGGTGCCCTGCGCCAGGACGCTCCAGCCGGTCGCCGAGTCCGCGTCGAAGCCGTCGATCTCGAAGGCGGCCTGGCTGGACAGCTCCGCAGCCCAGTACTTGGCGCCCCAGCTGGTGCGGAACAGGATCGTCGTGCCGTCGACGACCGGGTTCACCGGCAGGATGACGATCTCGCCGTCGCTGACGAACGCGACCCGTCCGACGGTGGCCTCGCGGAGCTTGGCCGTGCACTCCTCGAGACCCATCCGGCGCAGCCCACGGTGGTCCGTCGACGCGGCGGACGGGGTGGGGTCGTTCGTGGTGGCCATGGCTCACAGTGTGGGCCGAGGGGGTCGGTGCGCGATGCTGCCGAACGGCTCCGCCGAGGGGGCAGAACGGCCGCGGAGTCCCGGGCACTTGGTCCCCGGTTTGTCGCGGGATCGGGAGACCCGGCGACCCGGGCGACCCGACGGTCTAACCTGATGCAGTGACATCCGACACAGTCGACGGCGATCGGGGGCCGGTCGCGTCCCCGGTGGGGTTCGACGCCGGCCCGCGGCTCGAGCTCGACCAGCTGCTCCGCCAGCTGATGGACCGTGCCCAGGATGTGATGTCCGCACAGGACCGGCTGCGCGAGCTGCTGGCCGCCGACCAGCTGATCATCGCCGACCTCGAGCTGCCCACCGTGCTGCGGCACATCGTCCAGGCCGCGTGCCGGTTGGTGAACGCGCGGTACGGAGCGCTCGGCGTCCTCGCGCCCGCCGGCGGGCTGTCGGAGTTCATCACGGTCGGCGTCGACGACGAGACGATCGCGCAGATCGGTCCGCTGCCCTCAGGGAAGGGCCTGCTGGGCGCGCTCATCGACGATCCGCACTCGATCCGGCTCCGGGACATGTCCGAGGACCCGCGCTCGGTGGGCTTCCCGCCCGGGCACCCGCCGATGCGCAGCTTCCTGGGCGTCCCGGTCCGGGTCCGCGACGAGGTGTTCGGCAATCTCTACCTGACCGAGGCGGCGAGTGGCGAGTTCTCGGCGGAGGACGAGGAGCTCGTCACGGCGCTGGCCGCCACGGCGGGCATGGCGATTGAGAACGCGCGGCTGTACGCGCAGGCCCAGCGCCGCCAGCGGTGGCTGCAGGCGGCGACCCAGATCACCCGGCAGCTGCTGTCGGAGGAGGGGGAGGAACCGCTGGCGGTCATCGCCCGCGAGACCCGCCACATGGCCGATGCGGACCTCGTCACGGTGGTGCTGCCGACCGGCGAGGGCAACCGGCTCATGGTCGAGGTCGCCTCCGGCACCCAGGCGGAGACCCTGGCCGGGCACACCTATCCGGTGGAGAACACCTTCGCCGGCGAAGCCTTCGAGACCGGGCGACCGGTCCTCGTCCGGGACGCGGCCGATCACCCCCAGCGCCACCTGCACCTGTCGAAGGTGCTGCCCGCCGGCCCGGTGATGATCCTGCCCCTGGTGGGCACCCAGCGGATGCGCGGCGCGCTGGCCGTCGGCCGTCGGCGGGGACGTCCGCCGTTCGAGGAGGCCGACCTGGAGATGGCGACGGCGTTCGCCAATCACGCCGCCATCGCCCTCGAGCTGGCGGACGCGCGCGACCATCAGAAGCGCCTCCTGCTCCTGGAGGACCGTGACCGGATCGCCCGGGACCTGCACGACCACGTCATCCAGCAGCTGTTCTCGGCCGGGCTGACGGTGCAGAGCGTGCTGGCCGGCCGGCACGACGGGATGCAC
Organism: Cumulibacter manganitolerans; assembly: GCF_009602465.1. Taxonomy (NCBI): domain Bacteria; kingdom Bacillati; phylum Actinomycetota; class Actinomycetes; order Geodermatophilales; family Geodermatophilaceae; genus Cumulibacter; species Cumulibacter manganitolerans. The sequence goes on from NZ_WBKP01000018.1 coordinate 17,323, forward strand.
CGCGACCGGCTCGCGAGCGTGGTCTCGAGCATCGACGACACCATCCGCCAGATCCGCACGACGATCTTCCAGCTGCGCGGCCAGCTAGGGCCGCAGGTCGGCACCGCCCGCAGCCGGATCCTCGGTGTCGTCGCCGAGCTGACGCCGGTCCTCGGCTTCCGGCCTCGTGTGCAGTTCTCCGGTCCGGTCGAGTCGGTCGTTCCCGAGCTGGTCGTCGACGACCTGGCGGCCGTCGTCCGCGAGGCGCTCACCAACGTGGCCAAGCACTCCGGCGCCGGGCAGGCGGCCGTCCTGCTCGGCGCGGACGGCGACCAGCTCACCCTCGAGGTCGTCGACGACGGGGCCGGACTGGGCAGCGCCACGCGCCGCAGCGGCATCGCCAACCTCGAGAAGCGCGCGCGCCGGCACCGCGGGACGCTGCGGCTCACCGACGCGTCGGCGCGCTATCCGACCTCGTCCGCCAGAAGAGGAGTGCACTTGTCATGGACGATCCCACTGAACCAGCCGGCGACGGCGCACCTCGCTCGATAGGCGTCTTCCTGCTGGACGACCACGAGATCGTCCGACGCGGCATCGCCGACCTCATCGGTGCCGCGGAGGACATCTCGATCGTCGGCGAGGCGAGCACCGCCACCGAGGCGGTGCGCCGGATCCCGGCGGTGCGCCCGGACGTCGCCGTCCTGGACGCCCGGCTGCCCGACGGCAGCGGGATCGACGTCTGCCGCGAGATCCGGTCCATCGCCCCCGAGGTGCGCTGCCTCATCCTCACGTCGTACGACGACGACGACGCCGTGTTCGCGGCCATCATGGCCGGCGCCTCCGGCTACCTGCTGAAGGAGGTCCGCGGCTCGAGCCTGGTCGACGCGGTGCGTCAGGTGGCGGCCGGCAAGTCGCTGCTCGACCCCAAGGTCACCGAGACGCTGCTCAACCGGCTGCGCACCGCCGAGCCGGAGGACAAGCGGCTGGCCTCGTTGACCGATCGGGAGCGCGAGATCCTCGGGCTGATCAGCGAGGGCCTGACGAACCGGCAGATCGGCGAGCGGCTGTTCCTCGCCGAGAAGACGATCAAGAACTATGTCTCCTCGCTGCTGGCGAAGCTCGGGATGGAGCGGCGCACCCAGGCCGCGGTCTACGGCGCCGACCACCACGTCCGCTAGCTCACGCGCCGTCGATCAGATCCGCGACGGCCCGCTCGACCGCCGCGAGGTGCTTGTCGGGGTCCTTCACTCGTCGCGCGAGGGTCGGTGCGATGGTCACGCCGGCCTCGTACTGATCGATCACCCGCGGGTCGATGTAGGACTTGCGGGCGATGGTCGGGGTGTTGCCCAGGTACGCCGACACCTCCTCGACCGCGGCCTTGATCGCCCGGTTGCGGGAGGCCTTCGTGTCCCCGGGCTCGTCGCTCTCCGCCAGCGCGGTCGCGGCGATGACGGTGGCGTGCCAGGTGCGGAAGTCCTTCGCCGTGAGATCCTCGGCGACCATCTGCGCGATGTACTCGTTGACCGCCGCCGCGTCGAGATCGGCCCACCGGGCGGCGCCCCGGTAGGCCAGCAGCCGGTTCGAGCCGCCGCGCCGGCGGCGCATCAGGTTCAGTGACTCGATGACCACCGGGTCGCTGATCACGATCGAGTGCTCGATGCCGGACTTGCCGACGAACGAGAACAGCAGGTCGTTGCCGCGCCGCCGCACGTGGCGGCGCTCCAGGGTGGTCAGCCCGAACGAGCCGTTGGCGTCGGCGTACGCGTCGCTGCCGATCCGGAAGTAGCCGAGGTCCAGCAGCCGGGTCGCGGTGGCCGCCGCCCGCGACAGCGGCATGCCGTCGGTGGTCAGGTCCTCGATCATCCGGCTGCGCGCCCGCGCGAGGCGGCGGCCGGCGTCCTTGACGCGGTCGAACTTCAGCTCGTCACGTTGCGTGCGCCAGGCCGGGTGGTACAGGTACTGCCGCCGGCCCGCCGCGTCAGTGCCGATCGCCTGGATGTGCCCGTTCGGGTACGGGCTGATCCAGACGTCCCGCCAGGCCGGGGGGATCGCCAACGACTTGACCCGCTCGACGTCCTCCGGCGGCAGCGGCCGGCCGTGCTGGTCGCGGTAGGAGAACCCCTTGCCCGCGCGCCGGCGGCTCCAGCCGGGCGTCCGCGGGTCAACCCGTCGCAGTCTCATGGGGCGACTCTAGAGCGCCGTGGCCGCGGCGGGCCCGACGACCGCCGCGGCGGCGCTGCGGTGCAGCCGTCCGGTCACTCCGGCGGACGGAGCGCGTAGCGCTGGACGACGTTGCCGACGCTCGTCTGCTGGGCGCCCAGGAGGGTCAGCCGGGTCAGCGGCACCGTGCCGTCGAAGAGCCGGCGTCCCTCTCCGGCGATCACGGGGTGCGTGGTCAGCACGAGCTCGTCGACGAGCCCGCCGACGAACAGTGAACGAATCGTGTCGATGCCTCCGGCCACGGAGATCTCGCCGTCCGCGTCGGAGTCCCGCAGCCGCCGCACGTAGCCGAACGGGTCGCCGCCTGCCACCACGCTGTTCCACGGCAGCTCCCCGGCCAGCGTGCTGGAGACGACGTGCTTGCGCACGGCGTTGATCCACCCGCCGAACGGATCGTCGGCGCCCGGCCAGTAGTCCTTCCATTCCTCCCACAGCCTGCGGCCGATCACCACATCGGTCGCCGGCGCGATGGTGTCGTCCATCAGCCGGCCCTCCTCGGGGCCGAACGCGTCGAACTGCCACAGGTGCGGGCTCTCCACCACGTCGTCGACGGAGTGGAACAGGTGGGCGGTGACCTTGCGGCTCATGATGGTGCCTTCCCTCGGGTGCTGGTCTCAGAGGTGTAGACCGAGCCGGAGCCGTGAAGTCATCGCGGCGGGTCGCCGCCCGGCCGCGACAGGGCGTAGATCACGTGCCGGCCGTCGTGCGCGGCCGTGTCCGGCTCCATGACGAACACGCCGGGTATGCGGGTGAAGCCGGCGCGCTGCAGCGCGCGCCAGGACCGGGTGTTGTCCGCGTGCACCGGCACGAGAATCCGCGACGCCCCGGCGTCGGTGGACCACACCTCGTCGCACGCGGCGCGGATCATCGCGGTGCCCAGGCCGCGGCCGACGGCGTCCGTCTCGCCGATGAGGTAGTCCATGCTCCACGACCCCGGCGGCAGGTCGACGTTCGCCGCGGCGAACGTCTCGACATAGTCGGTGTAGTCGTCGATGCGGTACCGGAAGATCAACCCGATCGGCTTCGCGTCCACCTCGAAGATCCGGTAGACGGTTGCGCCGTCCTCCCGCACCTCCTGCTCGATGTCGGCGAGCTCCCCGGCCGGGTCGTCGCTCCACCACTCGGCCACCCGCGGGTCGCGCATCCACCTCTCCACCATCGGAAGGTCGTCGAGGGTGAGCGGGCGCAGACCGACCGAACGATCTCGCATGCCTCCTCCTTCCAGGTCGCGGCAGCACGGCGTGACCTCACACTATTCCCCGAGGGGCGAGGCGCGGGCGATCGTCCGCCGTCACCTCGCGAAGCTCTTGGGATCGTCGGTCCGGCCGCTTACGCTGAGGTCACGCCGCCGTCGCCGCCCGAGGAGATCGCTGATGAAAGCCTGCCAGTACGTCGAGATCGGCCGCCCGCCGCAGGTCGTCGAGGTCGACAAGCCGACCCCGGGGCCCGGCGAGGTGCTGCTGCGGGTCACCGCCTCCGGCGCCTGCCACTCCGACGAGTTCATCATGTCGCTGCCGGAGAGCCGGTACGTGTACGGCCTCCCGCTCACCCTCGGGCACGAGGGCGCCGGCGTGGTCGCCGAGCTCGGCGAGGGCGCGACCGGCGTCGAGATCGGCGAATCGGTCGCGGTGTACGGGCCGTGGGGATGCGGCGTGTGCCACGCCTGCGCGCAGGGCAAGGAGAACTACTGCCGGTACGCCGCCGAGCGCGGCATCCGCCCACCCGGGCTCGGCGCGCCCGGCTCGATGGCCGAGTACATGATCGTCGACAGCCCGCGGCACCTCGTCCCCCTGGGCGACCTCGACCCGGTGGCCACCGTCGCCCTCACCGATGCCGGGCTCACGCCGTACCACGCCATCAAGCCCACGCTGCCCAAGCTGCTCCCCGGCACCGTGGCCGTGGTCATCGGCGCCGGCGGCCTGGGGCACATGGGCGTGCAGATCCTCAAGGCGCTCACCGCGGCGACGGTGATCGCCCTCGACCCCAAGGAACCCGCCCGGCAGCTGGCGCTGGACGTCGGCGCGGACCACGCGCTGCCGTCGGACGAGTCGTCCATCGAGCAGATCCGGTCTCTCTCGGGAGGCCGGGGCGCGACCGCGGTCTTCGACTTCGTGGGCATCGAGACGACCACGGCGCTCGCGGCGAGGATGGTGCACCCCGAGTCGGACATCGTGGTGGTCGGCGTCGGGGCGGGCGCCGTCCCGGTCGGCTTCTTCACCCTCCCCTTCGAGGTGCGGGTGTGGGCGCCGTACTGGGGCTCGCGCAGCGAGCTCGAGGAGGTCCTCGAGCTGGCGCGGTCCGGGGCGATCCACGTCGAGACCGAGACGTTCGGCCTCGACGACGCGCCCACCGTGTACGAGCGGATGCACGCCGGGACGATTCGCGGGCGCGGCATCGTCGTGCCGTAACGGGCGCTGCGGCGCCCGGCGCGGCGTCGCCGGGTTTGCCGCGAGGGTCGCCGGGATGCTAGGACCGAGGTGCCCGATCACCTAGCTGAGAATGAGGACCGCATGCCCGTCACCCCGTCGTTTCGGATGGACAACAAGATCGCCGTCGTGACGGGAGGGAGTCGGGGCCTCGGCCGCGAGATGGCGTTCGCCTTCGCCGAGAACGGCGCGAGCGTCGTGGTGGCGAGCCGCAAGGCCGAGAGCTGCCGCGAGACCGCCGCGGAGATCACGGCCGCGACCGGCGCCCGCGCGATCGGGGTCGGCTGCCACGTCGGCAGCTGGACGGACTGCGACCGCCTCGTGGAGACCGTGCTCGAGGAGTTCGGCCGGGTCGACGTCCTGGTCAACAACGCCGGCATGTCCCCGCTGTACGACCGGCTCTCGGGGATCTCCGAGGAGCTCTACGACAAGGTGCTCGACGTAAACCTCAAGGGACCGTTCCGCCTCGCGTCGCTGCTCGGTGAGCGGATGGCCGAGGGGGACGGCGGCGCCATCATCAACGTCTCGAGCACCGGCGCGGTGGCGCCTCGCGGCGACATCGTCCCCTACGCGATGGCCAAGGCCGGGCTCAACGCGATGACCCTCGGGCTGGCCCGGGCGTTCGCGCCGACGGTCCGGGTCAACGGCATCATGCCGGGCCCGTTCCTGACCGACATCTCGCACGCCTGGGACATGGAGGCCTTCAACGAGCGGGCCCGCACGAGCATCCCGCTGCAGCGCGGCGGCGAGCCCAACGAGATCGTCGGCGCCGCGCTCTACCTGGCCAGCGACGCGTCGTCGTACACCACGGGGACGATCATCAAGGTCGACGGCGGGTCCGCGTACGGCGCACACTGACCCCGGCGCGGTACCGGTCGGCCCGCCGGTCACGAGCAACCCTCCCGCGGGTGTCGAGAACGGCGGGCCGGCTCCGTCCCGGTAGTGGATGGGGCCACCGGGGCCGCACCGAGCGAGGAGAACCACGATGACCAAGTACCTGATGCTCAAGCACTACCAGGGCGGGCGGCCGTGCCTGAACGACGTCCCGATGGACCAGTGGGCGCCCGGGGAGTTCGACCGGCACGTGCAGTACATGCGCGACCTGGCCGACAGGCTGACCGCCTCCGGCGAGTTCGTGAGCGCCGACGCGCTCGCGCCGGACGGCGAGTGGGTGCGGTGGGACGGCGACGGCAAGCCGCCGGTGACGGACGGCCCGTTCGCGGAGACGAAGGACCTGATCGCCGGCTGGATGATGATCGACGTGGACAGCCTCGAGCGGGCCCGGGAGATCGCCGCGGAGCTGTCGGCGGCGCCCGGCGCGGGCGGCAAGCCGCTGGGGGAGTGGCTCGAGCTGCGCCCGCTGATGGACGCCCCGCCGACGGTGACGGAGTGAGGCGGTGGAGCAGGCCGCGCTGCGCGAGCTGATCCCCGCGGTGCTCGGCGTCCTCGTCCGGCGCGGCGCGGATTTCGCGTCGGCCGAGGATGCCGTGCAGGCGGCGCTCGTGCGCGCGCTGGAGACCTGGGACGGCGATCCGCCGCGCGACCCGAGGGCGTGGCTGGTGACCGTGGCGTGGCGGCGGTTCCTGGACCAGGTGCGCAGCGACGACGCGCGCCGATCGCGCGAGGAGCGCGTGGCGGCCGAGCCGGCGGCCGGGCCCGTGCGCGACGCGGACGACACTCTTCAGCTGTACTTCCGATGTGCGCACCCGGCGCTGACACGCAGCGCCGCCACGGCACTGACGCTGCGTGCGCTCGGCGGTCTGACGACCCAGCAGATCGCCGAGGCGTACCTCGTGCCGCAGGCGACCGTCGCGCAGCGCATCAGCCGGGCCAAGCGCCGGATCGCCGATCTGCCGCTCGACGGCGCGAGCGATCTGTCGACGGTCCTGGAGGTGCTGTACCTGCTGTTCAACGAGGGCTACAGCGGGCAGATCGACCTCGCGCAGGAGGCGATCCGGCTGGCCCGCCAGCTCGCCGCGCTCACCGACGCGCCGGAGGTCGGCGGCCTGCTGGCGCTCATGCTGCTGCACCACGCCCGCCGGCCCTCGCGCACCGGCGCGGACGGCCGGCTGATCCCGCTCGCCGAGCAGGACCGGTCGCGGTGGAGCACCGCCGCCATCGCCGAGGGCGTGCGCATCCTGCAGTCGGCGCTGGCGCGCGATCGCCTCGGGCCGTACCAGGCGCAGGCGGCGATCGCGGCTCTGCACGCCGACGCGCCGACGGCCGCCGAGACCGACTGGGTGCAGATCGTCGGCTGGTACGACGAGCTGCTCGCCCTCACCGGATCGCCCGTCGTCCGCCTCAACCGCGCGGTGGCCGTCGGCGAGGCGGACGGCGCCCGCGCGGGACTGGCGGCGCTGGCCGAGGTCGACCCGGCGGTGCCCCGGCACACCGCCGTCGCGGCGTACCTGCAGGAGATGGCCGGCGACACCGCCCGAGCGCGGGCGCTCTACGTCGAGGCGGCCCGCCGGGCGACCAACCGGGCGGAGCGGGACCACCTGACCCGCCAGGCCATCCGGCTGCGCGCCGCCCGAGGCTGAACGCTGCACGGTTGCGCGCGGCCGGAGGCTGAGGCCCACAGGCCGAGGCTGGCGGTGACCCACCGACCATGACGGCCCCCGACGTCTCGACGTCGCTCGTTCCTCGCTCGCTCGACGACCGTGGGGGCACCTCCCCCGCTCGCGGCTCGCGGTGTGCTCTCCCACGGTCGTCGAGCGAGCCGGAGCCGCTAGGCGCAGGCGACGTCGAGACGCAGCGCCATCCCGTGGGGACGTCTCTCCCGCTCGCCGCCGCGGGGGTGCCCTCCCGCGATTGCGCTGGAGCGAGCGCGGGGTGCTCTCCCACGGTCGTCGAGCGAGCCGGAGCCGCTAGGCGCAGGCGACGTCGAGACGTCGGGAGATCGAGGCGTCGAGATGGATCGCCAGTGGGTCAGCCGAGGCCGGCGGTGACCTCGATGTTGCCGCGGGTGGCCTTGGAGTACGGGCAGAACTGGTGCGCCTTGGCCACGAGCTCCTCGGCCTTCGCCCGCTCCACGCCGGGGATCGAGGCGGTGATCTCGACGGCGAGACCGAAGCCGGTGTCGGTCTTGCCGAAGGTCACGTCGGCCGTCACGGTCGACTCGCTGGTGTCGATGCCCTCCTGCCGGGCCACGGCGTTCAGCGCCCCGCTGAAGCACGCCGCGTAGCCGGCCGCGAACAGCGTCTCGGGATTGGCTTTCGGGTTCCTGGTCGACCCCGGCTTGCCCAGCGGCAGGTCGACGACGCCGTCCTCGCTGCGCACGGTGCCTTGGCGACCGCCCTTTGCGGTGGCCGCGATCGTGTACGCCACTTCGGTGACTTTCTCGAGGGGCATGCGATTGCCTTCCTGGTCGATGCCGGTCCCGCGGGCGCCGACCGGTCGTCGTCCACGGTAGCCAGCCCGCGGGCGGCATGAGTGAGGGATCATTGATCTCGCCATGAACACTCCTGAGCAGCACCTGCCGGCGCGGGACGCGGACGCGCCGCTGTGCGCCGGTGCCCACGCCGACCCGCTGGTCCGCGCGCCCGCGCACCGCCACGCGCACGGCGTGAGCAGCGCGGCCGACCGCCGCTACCTCACCTGGGCACTGCTGCTGCTGGGCGCCTTCATGATCGCCGAGGTGATCGTCGCGATCGTCTCGGGATCCCTGGCGCTGCTGTCGGACGCCGGCCACATGCTCTCGGACGTCGGCGCCATCGCGGTGGCGCTCGGGGCGATGCGGCTGGCCGCGCGACCGGCGTCCGGGGCCTGGACCTTCGGCTGGAAACGGGCGGAGATCCTGTCGGCAGCCGGCAACGGCATCACCCTGCTGGTGGTCGCCGGCATCATCGCGGTGGAGGCGGTCCGCCGGCTGATCAGGCCGCCGGAGGTACACGGCTCGGCGGTGCTCGTCGTCGCGCTGATCGGCATCGCGATCAATCTCCTGGTCGCCTGGCTGCTCGCCCGCGCGAACCGGTCGAGCCTGAACGTCGAGGGCGCCTACCAGCACATCATCACCGACCTCTACGGGTTCATCGCGACCCTCGTCGCGGGCGTGGTGATGCTGGTGACCGGGTGGACGCGCGCCGACTCGCTCGCCTCCCTCGTCGTGGTGGCGCTCATGCTGCACGCCGGGTGGCGGTTGCTGCGCGACTCCGGGCGGGTGCTGCTGGAGGGCGCTCCGCCGGGCACCAGCCCCGAGGAGATCCGCGCGCACCTGCTGCAGGTCGAGCACGTCCACGACGTCCACGACCTGCACGTGTGGACCGTGACCTCCGACCTGCCGACCCTGTCGGCGCACGTCGTCGTCGACGACTCGTGCTTCAGCGACGGCCACGCGCCGCGGCTGCTCGACGAGGTCCAGGCCTGCCTGCGCGGCCACTTCGACGTCGAGCACTCGACCTTCCAGCTGGAGCCGGCCAGCCACGCCGCCCACGAGGACGGCGTGCACGGCCTCGGCTAGCAGCGGAAGCGGGCTTCGGTGCCGAAAGCGGGGAAGCTTCCCCGCTCTGGCCCACGAAGCCCGCTTTCCGGCGGCCGAGGTCGACCTCACGTTTCCGCCGCGCGCCGCGTCTACCGTGTGATGACGATGAACGAACCCTTCGAGACCGCCGTACGGCGGCACGCGGCCACGGTGCTGCGGGTCTGCCGCGCAGTGCTGGGGCCCGGGGCGGACGCCGAGGACGCCTGGTCCGAGACGTTCCTGGCCGCGCTGCAGGCGTGGCCGACGCTGCCGGCCGGCACGAACGTCGAGGCCTGGCTGGTCCGCGTGGCGCAGCGCAAGGCGATCGACGTGACCCGCGGGCAGGCGCGCCGGCCGGCGCCGACCGACGTGCCGCCGGAGGCGGAGTCCAGCCTCGGCATCCCCGGCGTCGATGGGGAGGTCTGGCAGGCGGTCGCCCGGCTGCCCGAGCGCCAGCGGCTCGCCGTCGCCTACCACTTCCTCGGCGGGCTGCCGCACGCCGAGACGGCCGAGCTGATCGGCGGCACCCCCGAGGCCGTACGGCGGGCCGCCGCCGACGGCATCAAGACCCTCCGGCGCCGGTACCAGCCCGACGTCCCCACGGAAGGAGCGATCCGATGACCGCAGACCAGCAGTACGCCGAGACCCCCACGAGCGGGCCCGCGCAGATGTTCCCCGTCGACGAGGACGACGTCGCCCGGCTGCGGACGCGGCTCGCCGGAGCGGCGCAGCAGGCCGGCCTGCTCGACGTCGCCTACCGCACGATCGACAGCCCGCTCGGCCCGCTGCTGCTGGCGGCGACCGAGCACGGCCTGGTGCGGGTCGCCTTCGAGCGTGAAGGGTTCGCCGACGTCCTGCAGGCCCTCGCGACGCGGCTCAGCCCGCGCGTCCTCGAGGCGCCGCGCCGGCTGGACGCCGCCGCCGCCCAGCTCGAGGACTACTTCGCGGGCCGGCGCCGCTCCTTCGACCTGCCGCTGGACCACGCGATGTCGACCGGCTTCCGCCGGACCGTCCAGCGTTACCTGCCGCGGATCGGCTACGGCCGCACCGAGTCCTACAAGGAGGTCGCCGAGCACGTCGGGAACGCCCGGGCGGTCCGGGCGGTGGGCACCGCCTGCGCGACCAACCCGCTGCCGGTGGTCGTGCCGTGCCACCGCGTCGTCCGCAGCGACGGCGGCCTCGGCGGCTACCTCGGCGGCGTCGAGGCGAAGACGCTGCTGCTCGAGCTGGAGCGGGCGGCCTGAGATGGACGGCCTGTTCGGCGACGACGTGCTGCGCCGTCCCGCGGTCGAGCTCCCCGACGGGGCCCACCACGTGCCGCGCTGGCTCACCCTCGAGCAGCAGCGCTGGATCGTGGCCCGCTTCCGGGAGTGGAGCGCCGGCCCGGTTCCGCTGCGCGCCGCGAAGGTCCGCGGGCACGAGATGAGCGTGCGGACGGTCTGCCTCGGCTGGCACTGGCGGCCGTACGCGTACACCCGCGAGGCGGTGGACGTCAACGGCAACCGGGTGCTCGACCTCCCCGAGTGGATGGTCCACCTCGGGCGCACGGCGCTCGTGGCCGCCACCGGCGACGCGCACGCCGGGGACGAGTACACCCCGGACACCGCGCTGGTGAACTTCTACGACGCCCAGGCCCGCATGGGCATGCACCAGGACAAGGACGAGCGCTCCCTCGCGCCGGTGGTCTCGATCTCCATCGGCGACACCTGTCGCTTCCGATTCGGCAACACCGAGAACCGGGGACGTCCGTACGATGACATCGACCTCGTCTCCGGAGACCTGTTCGTGTTCGGCGGCCCGGCCCGGCTGGCCTACCATGGCGTCCCGAAGATCTACCCGGGCACCGCGCCCGAGGGCTGCGGCCTCGAGTCCGGGCGGATCAACATCACGCTGCGGGTCACCGGCCTGACCGGCTGAGCGCGCGCTCGAGCGAGGCGCCGCCGACGTACGAACGAGGGATGCGATGACCAGCGAGCAGCAACCCGGCAGCCCGCCCCAGCCGGGTGGGGTGGTCGTGGGCGAGGACGGCCTGGCTCGCCCGGCGTGGGCCAGCGTGGATCCGCTGCTGCGGGAGTACTACGACACCGAATGGGGCATGCCGGTGCGCGACGAGCGGGGCATGTACGAGCGGATCAGCCTCGAGGCGTTCCAGGCCGGCCTGTCGTGGGCGACGATCCTGCGCAAGCGCGAGGCGTTCCGGGCGGCCTTCGCCGGCTTCGACCCCGAGACCGTGGCGGCGTTCACCGAGGACGACGTGCAGCGGCTCATGGACGACGCCTCGATCGTGCGCAACCGCGCGAAGATCCGGGCCGCGATCACCAATGCGAGCGCCACGATCCGGCTGCGAGCGAAGGGCGGCCTGGTGGACTTCGTGTGGTCGTTCCGGCCCGAGCGCACCCCGATGCCGCGCACGTACGCCGACGTCCCGACCACCTCGGCGGAGTCGGTGGCGCTGTCGAAGGCGCTGCGCAAGGAGGGGTTCGCATTCGTCGGCCCGACGACCATGTACGCGCTCATGGAGGCCGTCGGCATCGTCGACACGCACCTGCTGGGGTCCCATCGGCGGGCGACGTCCGGGGTGTGGCCCGCCTGATGACCCGCGTTGGCAGCGAGCCGCGCGCCGGCCGGGCCTGGCTCGTCCCCGGCGCCGCGATGTTCGCGATCGGCTGGGGCGGCAACCAGTTCACCCCGCTGCTCGCGCCGTACCGCGAGCGCTACGGCTACTCGCAGGTCGACGTCGACGTCTTCCTCGGCGCGTACGTCGTGGGCCTCGTGCCCGGCCTGCTGATCGCCGCGGCGTGGTCGGACGCGCGCGGCCGGCACCCGGTGCTGCTGGCCGGGCTGCTCAGCGGGATGCTCGGCAGCCTCCTCCTGGCCTTCGGCGGCCCGCTCGGATACGCCGGTATCTTCGCCGGGCGAGCGCTGAGCGGCATCGCGGTCGGCATCGCGATGGCGGTCGGCACGGCGTGGGTCGTCGAGCTGTCACCCGGATCCTCCGGCGCCGCCCGGTCCACCATCGCGCTGACCGGCGGTCTGGCGATGGGGCCCGCCGCCGGTGGCCTGCTCGCGCAGTTCGCGCAGCCGCCGCTCGTCTGGCCGTACGTCGTCCACCTGCTGGTGTGCCTGCCGGCGCTCGCCCGGCTGCTGACGGGGCGGTACGCCGAGACCCGGGTCGCCCGCGACGGACCGCTGCGGTTACGGCACCGGCTGCGGGTGCCCGCGGCGCGGCATCGCCGGTTCCTGCGCGTGGTGCTCCCGATGGCGCCGTGGATCTTCGGCTCAGCCGGCATCGCCTACGCGATCGTGCCCCAGCAGGTGCAGGGCGCGCTCGGCTCGGCGGCGCTGCTGTTCACCGCCGGCCTCACCGTCGCCACCCTCGGCACCGGCGTGCTGGTGCAGCCGATCGCGCGCCGCCTCGACGACGCCTCCACCGCCCGCGCCGTGGTGGTGTCGATGGTGCTGATGGCGATCGGCGTCGCCCTGGCGGCGCTGACCGCCGTGGCGCACTCGCCGTGGCTCGCCGTGCCGGTCGCGCTCACTCTCGGCGCGGCGTACGGCATCGCCGTGGTGTCCGGGCTGCTGGAGATCCAGCGCATGGCCGAGCCCGACCAGATCGCCGGCCTGACCGGCGTCTACTACGCGATCGCGTACGTCGGGTTCCTGCTGCCGGCGGTGCTGGCCGCGCTGAGCAGCAGGTTCGGCTATCCGGCGATGCTCGGCGTCCTCGCGCTGGTCGCCGTCGGGTGCGCGGCGATCTGCGCGAGCGGCTGGTCGCGGCACCTCCCGGAGGCCGTTCGGCCGTCCTGAGCCGCGCTCGGTCCGTACGATGGGAGACCCTCTTCCTCCGCCGAGCGCGCCGTCCGGCCGCCGGCGCGCGGGCGGGGGTGATGACTGCAGGACCCGAACGAGACGAGGAACATGGCCGTAGGTGGCACCCTGGACCGATCGTCCTTCCAGCGCTGGCTGGCGCGTCAGATCGGCGCCAAGTCGGTGGCGGCGCTGGCGCTGAAGGCGGCATTGGCGGCGGCGATCGCCTGGTCGCTCATCCGTCCCTTCGGCGGCGTGGCCGACCAGTACGCGTACTACGCCCCGCTCGGCGCGGTGGTCGTGGTGTCGTCGAACCTTGCGGAGTCCGTGCACTCCTCGGTGGCGACGGTGGCCGCGATCGCGCTCGGCACCACGCTGGCCCTGGGAGTGCGGGAGCTGCCGGTGCCCGGCGTGGTGTCGCTGGCCATCGTGGTCGGCGTGGGCACCGTCCTGGGCGCCTGGCGCCGGCTGGGCGCGATGTCTGGGTGGGTGCCGATCGCCGGGTTGTTCACTCTCGTCGTGGGCGGCGCCGATCCGGAGCGGTACATGTTCGCCTACCTCGGGCTGACCGGCTTCGGCGCGCTCATCGGCGTGCTGGTCAACCTCATCGCGCCGCCGCTGCCGCTGTCGGCGACGCGCGAGATGCACGAGGCGCTGCGTGGCATCCTCGCCGACCGGCTGGACTGGATCGCCGAGCAGTTCGAGGGCGACGAGCTGCCGGTCGGCGACGAGTGGACCATGGGGCGCGATGCGACGGAGGAGGATCGGCGCCGGGCCGAGGACCTCATCTCGCGCACCATGCAGCTGTCGCGGGTCAACTGGCGGGCCCGCAGGTGGCGGGACACGGCACATCGCCAGGAGCTGCAGGGCCAGGCCCTGGGGCGCCTGGTGTTCCTCGTGGACAACCTGGTCGATCTGCTGGCCCGGATGGAGAAGGCGCACGAGAAGATCGCGCTCGGCCCGAAGCTGCGCATGGGCACCGCCGAGGCGGTGCGCGCCACCGCGGCGGCCGTCCGGTCCATCGAGGGCGCGCAGGCCGAGCGCGAGCTGCTGGACGAGGCCGAGCGGGCGACCGAGGCGCTGGCCGCGGCGATCCGGGAGAGCTCGGCGGAGGACGGCGACGACCGGTTCGTGGCCGGCAACCTGGTGGTGACCCTGCGCCGGGTCCAGGTGATGCTGGAGCCGTCGTGAGGCTGGTGCATCCGGCGTACGACGGGCGCCCGCAGCTCGCCGACGTGCTCGCCTTCCCGCCGCGCGAGCAACCGGCGGCACGGGCCTGGGTGCGCGCGGTGTTCGTCGCGAGCCTCGACGGAGCGGCCACGCTGCACGGGCGCGCCGGAGGGCTCGGCAACGACGCCGACCGGCGGCTGTTCGCCCTGCACCGCAGCCTCGCGGACGTCGTCCTGGTGGGCGCGGGGACGGTCCGCGTCGAGGGCTACGGCCCGGCCGAGCAGGACGCCGAGTGGGCGGAGCTGCGCCGCGGCCGGCCCGCGGCGCCGCCGATCGCCGTCGTCTCGCAGCATCTCGACCTCGATCCGCGCGCGCCGCTGCTGAGCGGCGCACCGGCGGACGCCCGCACCATCGTGATCACCTGCGAGGCCGCTCCCGCGGGCCGGCGTGCCGAGCTCGCGTCGGTCGCCGACGTGATCGTCGCGGGCGGTGAGCAGGTCGACCTCGCCGCCGCCGTGCAGGCGCTCGCGGCCCGCGGCCTGAGCCGCATCACCTGCGAGGGCGGTCCCACCCTGCTGGCCCACCTCTCGGCCGCCGGGACGCTGGACGAGCTGTGCCTGACGCTCAGCCCGGTGCTGCTCGCCGGTCGAGCGCTGCGGATCACCGACGGACCGATCCTGCAGCCGCCGCTGGCGCTGGCGCTGCGCTCGGTCCTCGAGGACGACGGCTACCTGTTCCTGCAGTACACCGCCGCCTGATCTGGGTTACCCCGTGGGTGCCGACGTCGATGCCGGGTGCCTCCGCCCGGTAGCGATGGCGCCGAACAGCTCGATGCTGAGGGTGAGAAGGTGGCGGTGCGGCGTGCGTCGACGGCCCGGTCGGCCGCCGCGAGCGCGTCCGCGGCGGGACGATCACTCACCGATCTGCCGGAGGGCGTCGAGAACGGGCTCGGTGGTGCGGCCCAGCGCGGCCCCGAGCTCGTCGAGGCGCCCCTCGTCCGGGACGCCCGACCACTCGTCCATGAAGGTCTTCTTGAACTCCAGCGCCAGCACGCAACCGATCCCGGGGTAGCGCTCGTGCACCCAGCGGGCGAGGTGGGCTCCCGTGAACCGCACGTTCTCGCGGACGTCGAGCGGCCCACTGCCGGTCGGCGCGCTCGACAGGCTCCCGATGAACGCCTCGACCGCCGGCGACCAGTAGTCGCGATCGAGCGACCCGGTGCCGACGTTGACCTCCGGGTTGTCCTCGGCCGGCGCCGACGGGCGGTCCACGCCGTCTCGGCGATGGTTGTACGAGTGCACGTCGTACAGCACGAACGGGCCACGCGCGGCCACCCGGTCCAGGCGCGCGGCCAGCCGCGCGTAGAAGCCGTCGTACGCGGCGAGCGACCCGTCCACGAGCCGCTGGGCCAGCGGCGTGTGCCGCCACACCTCGAGCCCCCAGCAGTCATCGGGGGTGCGGTAGACCGCCTCGTCGCGGCCGCGGTTGAGGTCGACCTCGAAGCGCGAGCGGTGCACGAGCACCCGGTCCGGCACCCGCCGGGCGATGCGGGCCGTGAACGGGTCCTCCTCGCGCAGCCGCACGTCCTCGTCCAGGCTCATCGCCCGCGCGATCGGGCCGCTCAGCTCGTGCCCGTCGTGGATCGCGGTCGCGACGACCTGGCTGCGCCAGTCGCCGACGAAATCGCACACGGGCTCATCGAGGTGCCGTTGATTCATACCCCAGACATATCAACCCACCGCGTTCGACGTCCGTGAAATATCGAATAGTCGACCGTGGGCTCACTCACCCCACACGTCGATCACCCGTGCGGTGCGCGCACGTAGGCTCGAACGGTGCACAACTTCGACGCCGCGATGGCTCTCCAGGCGGTCGGCGACCGGCGGCTGCGTGGGCGCACCACGGAGCCGTACGCCAACATGGTCGGCCCGTTCGGCGGCGTGACCGCGGCCGTGCTGCTGCGGGCGATCGAGCGGCAGGACGACCGGCTCGGCGACCCGGTGACGTTGAGCGTGAACTTCGTCGCCGCGGTGGCCCCGGGCGAGTTCGAGGTCGTCCCGCGCTGCGTGCGCACCAACCGCTCCACGCAGCACTGGTACGTCGAGATGCAGCAGGACGGCCAGGTCGTCGCGAGCGCGACCGCCGCCGCGGCACGTTTCGATCGGGGCTTCTTCGACCAGTCGGCGCGGCTGTGGGGCTCCGGGGACGTGCTGCTGGCCTCGAGCCATCAGATCGTCTACTACAAGGGCTGAGGAGGCTCCCATGTGCGGAATCGTGGCGATCTACGACCCGACGCCCGGAGCGGACCACGCGGCGACCGGCGAGCGCATGCTGACCCGCATCCGGCACCGGGGACCGGACGGCGTCGGCAGCCGGCAGGTCGGGCCGACCTGGCTCGGTCACGTGCGACTGGCCATCGTCGATCTCGCGGAAGGCGACCAGCCGCTGGAGGGGCCCTCCGGGTCGTGGATCGTGGCCAACGGCGAGATCTACAACCACGAGGAGGTTCGCGCGAGCACCGACTACCCGTTCGTGACCGACTCCGACAGCGAGGCCGCGCTCGCCGCCGCCCTCAGCGGCGAGATCGACGCCCTCGGGCACCTGCGCGGCATGTTCGGGTTCACCGTCGCCGACGAGAACGGCGCGGTGCAGGTCGTCCGCGATCCGCTCGGCGTGAAGCCGCTCTACTGGGCCGTCCGCGACGGGGCCGCGTACTTCGCCTCCGAGCTGGGCGCGTTCGATGCGGACCTGCGCGGGGCGGTCCGGGAGTTCCCGCCCGGTTTCCGGTGGACCCCCGCCGACGGGCTGGTCAGGTTCCGCGAGCTGCACGTGGACGGCCCGGAGATCACCGACCGCGACGAGGCGGTCCGGCTCATCCGCGAGACGCTGATCGACTGCGTCCGCCGCCGCATGATGGCCGACGTGCCGGTCGGCGTGTTCCTGTCCGGCGGCCTGGACTCCAGCCTGGTCGCCGCGGTCATGGCCCGGGTGTACGACGGCGGGCACGGCCCGCTGCACTCGTTCGCCGCCGGCACCGCGGACTCGAGCGACCTCGCCGCCGCGCGCCGCGTCGCCGAGCACCTCGGCCTGCAGCACCACGAGATCGTCTACACCGCCGACGACGTGGTCGACGTGCTGCCCGACGTCGTGCGCTGCATCGAGTCCTACGAGCCGTCGCTGGTACGCAGCGCCGTCCCGAACTACCTGCTCGCCCGCGAGACCGCGCGTGTGGTGAAGGTCGTGCTCACCGGGGAGGGCTCCGACGAGCTGTTCGCCGGGTACGCCCACCACCGCGAGCTCGCCGACCTCGACGCGCTGCGCGACGCCCTCGTCGCGGAGATCTCCGGGCTGCACAACCTCAACCTGCAGCGCGCCGACCGGACCTCGATGGCGCACGGCCTGGAGGCCCGGGTGCCGTTCCTGGACCGCGACCTGGTCAACCTCGCCGCCCGCATCCCGACCGAGTGGAAGGTCGCGACCCGGCACGGCCAGGAGAAGGCGCTGCTGCGCGATGCGTTCGCCGGCTGGCTGCCCGAGGACCTGCTGTGGCGGCCCAAGGAGCAGTTCGGCGACGGCTCGGGCACCGCCGACGTGATGCTCGAGCGCGCACACGAGCTGGCGCCCGAGGACGACTGGCAGCAGCATCGGGTCGCCGGCCTGCCCGCGCCGCGCAGCCGCGAGGAGCTGGCCTACCAGCGGCTGTTCGCCGAGCATCTCGCCGGCGTCGACCCCACTGTGCTGGGGAGGTTCGCGACCGCATGAGCGTCCGGCTCCCCAGCGCGCCGGCCCGGATGCTCGCCCCGCACGCGGCCGCGCCGCTCCCGCTCCCGCAGGTGCTGTCGCTGATCGACGAGCGCGAGCCGGTGATCAATGCCTTCGTGCACGTCGACCCCGAGGCCGTCGCCGGCCCCGGTGCGGGCCCCGGCCGGCTCGCCGGGCGCATCGTCGCGGTCAAGGACAACATCGCCGTGGCGGGCGCGCCGTGGGCGGCCGGCAGCGCCAGCCGCCTCGATCACCCGGCCTCGCGGGACGCCGAGGCCGTGCGCCGCCTGCGTCACGACGGCGCGACGGTGATCGGCACGACGAACCTCGACGAGTTCGCGATGGGCGCCTCGACCGACTCGTCGTACTGCGGCACCACCCGCAACCCGTGGGACGTCTCGCGGACCGCCGGCGGGTCGTCCGGCGGCAGCGCGGCCGCCGTCGCGGCGTACGGCGTGCTCGCCGTCGGCACGGACACCGGGGGCTCCATCCGCGAACCGGCGTCCCAGTGCGGTGTCGTCGGCGTCAAGCCCAGCAGCCGGGCGATCCCGCTGGACGGCGTGGTGCCGTTCGCGAGCAGCTGCGACGCCGTCGGTCCGCTCGGCCCGGACGTCGCCGGCACCGCCGTCCTGGACGACGTGCTGCGCGGCACGGACCACCTCTGGCACGCGGCGCGGCGCGGTGCCCGGAGCGCCCGGCTGCCCGGGCTGCGGGTCGGCGTCGTCCTGCAGCAGAGCGACGGTCGCAACACCGCCGAGGTGCGGCGCTGCTTCGAGCGGGCACTCGCGTTGCTGGCCTCCTCGGGTGCCGACCTGGGCGAGGTGTCCTTCCCCAGCATCAGCCAGTCGCTGGCCGTCTACATGGATGTCACCTCGGCCGAGGCCGTGCGGGTGCTCTCCGCGCACGAGCATCGTGGGGGAGGGCTCGGTGCCGAGGCCGCGCGGCGGCTCGAGCACGGCCGCTCGATCCGCGGGACCCGCCGGCTGCGGCGCGCGCAGCAGGACCGCGCGACGATCCGTCGGCAGCTGCTGGCCGCCGCGGACCGCTACGACGTGCTGGTGAGCCCCACGATGCCCGTCGTGGCGCCCCGGCTGGGCGCCAGCGGGGTCGACGACCCGCTGGGCGTGCCGCGGACCGACTGGTGGACCGTCGAGGCGAACCTCGCCGACCTCGGCGCGTTGTCGGTGCCCGCGGGGCTGGGCGTGGACACCGGGCTGCCGGTCGGCCTGCAGGTGATGGCCGCGCCCGGCCGCGACGAGCGGCTCTACCGGGTGGCCGGCTGGCTCGAGGCGCGCGGCGTCGGCGACCCCTGCTGAGCGACGGCGGCGACGCTGCGCTCAGACGGCGGCGAGGACCTCCCGCTCCAGGCGCGCGTAGCTGGTCTCCATGCCGTCGGTCATCCCGGTCGCGAGGATCATGTCCCGTACGTCCGCGCTCGGGTAGGTGATCACCACCGACAGCAACGTGCCGTCGGTGAGCGGCGTCAGCGTCAGCTCGTTGGTGGTGCTCGGGCCGTCGGTGCCGATCATCTGCTCCGAGGTGACCTCGTGCTGCGGCGGCAGCGACTCGAGCAGCTCGCCGGTGAAGCCGAAGCGCTCGCCACCACCGTCCTGCTCCCACTCGTAGCGGTAGCGGTCGCCGACGTTCCGCGCGACCTCGCACACCGGCATCGTCCAGCCGTCGGGGCCGAGCAGCCAGCGCTTCAGCAGGTCGGGCTCGTGGTGGGCGCGCCACACCTGCTCGAGGCTGCCGCGGATGAGCCGGCTGACGCGCACGCGGGTGTCGCTGAGGATCTGGGTCGTCGTCGCCTGACCGGCCGCGAACGACCGCAGGTCGGCGATGACCGCGTCCATCTGGCCCATCGCCGCGGTCATCCCTTCCTCCATGCCCATGCCGAGCAGCTGCTCGAGCTCCTCCACCGAGTTGAAGTACGACGTGATGACCACCCGCGACCCCTGGTCGGTCTCCTCGAACTGGCACGCCATGCGCGTCGTCGGCAGGTCGTGGTTGGGGGAGCCGTCCGCCTGGGCGAACCCGTCGAGCACCTCGAAGCTGCGCTGCGGGTCGACCGACAGGAACTCCCAGTAGCCGCCCGCCGACTCGCCGCCCGGCCCGGTCATCACGTAGTGCGAGCGGCCACCGGGCGCCATGTCGTGCCGATAGAAGATCGCGGGCCACTCCGGCGGCCCCCAGAACCTCTCCAGCTGGCGTGGGTCGGCGTACGCGTCCCACAGCCGGTGCAGCGGCGCGGGGAACTCGGCGACGACCGTCATGGTCAGCGCCTTCGGGTCCTTGGTGACGGAGGTGATGGGCATGGCTGCTGCCTTCCTAGGTGGGGTCGGTCTCGGCGATGAGGTCGTCGAGCCGCGCGATCCGCGAGCGCCAGATCTGCTCGTAGGCGTCGAGCAGGGTCTGTGCCCGGCGGATCGCGTCGGGATTGCCGCGAACGAGCCGCTCGCGGCCGTGCGGGCGCTTGCTCACAAGCCCCGCTCCTTCCAGTACTGCGACGTGCTTCTGGACCGCGGCGAACGACATGTCGTACGTCGCCGCGAGCTGCGAGACGGTGGCCTCACCGGCGAGGGTGCGGCGCACGATGTCGCGACGGGTGGCGTCGGCGAGGGCGCGGAAGATCCGGTCCACCGCGGCGTCACTGAGGCTGAGGTCCTGCTGACGTATAACCATTTGGTTGTACGTTAGCGCGGCCGCCGAGCGCTGTCCAGCGGTCGGTCGCGCTTGGGCAAAGGTGACTCACGTGTCAAGATGACGTGGACCGAACACACGGGCCGCGTCCAGCGGCCTCCAGAGCCGAGGTGAGCGATGGGTCAACAGCGCGACGAGCTCGACGAGTATGCCGCGACGATCGCCGAGTACTGCCGCGAACGCCTTCCGCGCAAGACCACCGCGCGACCGGGCGTGATCCGTGACCCGGAGGCCGCCCGCTCGGGCTGGCACGCGATGTGCGCGGACCTCGGGATCGGCACGCTGCTCGTCGCCGAGGAGCTCGGCGGAGCGGGCGCCACCCTCGTCGAGGCGACCCGGGTGGCGCAGGCGCTGGGCGCCGAGCTGGCCCCCGTGCCGCACCTGTCGTGCGGCGTCCTGGCCGCCACGCTGCTCGGCTCCCTCGCCGCCGGAAGCCCCGACGGTCCCGCCGCGTCCCTGCTGCGCCGCCTCGTGGACGGCGCCGTCGTGACCGTGGCCTGGGCGACGAGCGACCCCGGCACGCCGGCTCCCGAGCCGCTGCTGGCCTTCGACTCCGGGGTCGTCTCCGGCGCCTTCCGGTACGCCGTCGACGCCGACCTCGCCGACGTCGTGGTCCTGATCGGCGAGGACGGGCGCCAGATCGCCGCTGTGGAGCGCGAGCACCTGCAGATCACCGCGCGCCCGGCGTTCGACCTCGCTCGCGGGTTCGCCGACGTGACGGCCGATCGCGCACCCGCGACGGTCCTCGCGCACGGCGACCCCGCCCGCGCCGCGTTCGACGAGATGCTGGTCGCCGGACGCCTGGCGGTCGCGGCCGAGAGCGCCGGCGGCGCGCGCGCCGCGCTCGACACGGCCGTCGCCTACGCGCAGCAGCGCGTGCAGTTCGGCCGCGAGATCGGCAGCTTCCAGGCGATCAAGCACCTGCTCGCCGACGCGTTCGTGGACGCCGAGTCGGCGCTGTCGGTCGCGCGGCTCGCGACCGACGCCTACGTCGCCGGGGAGCCCGACGCCGAGGAGCTCGTCGCGGTCGCCGCGTTCTACTGTGCCGACCGGTACGCCGACGTGGCGGCCACCGGCATCCAGGTTCACGGCGGGATCGGGTTCACCGTCGAGACCGCCCCGCACCTGTACCGGCGCCGCGCGGAGGCCAATCGCCACATCCTCGGGGAACCGGCGCAGCTGCGCGCGGCGTACGTCGATGTGCTGAGCAGCAAGGAGGTCGTCGCATGAGCATCCGGGACGAGGTACGCGCGTGGCTCGCCGAGAACTGGCGCCCCGGTGACGATCCCCGTGCGTTCCGCGAGAAGGCGGTCGACACCGGGTGGCTCGCGCCGAGCTGGAGCACCGACTGGTTCGGCAAGGGGCTCAGCGCGCACGACGCCGAGGTGGTCGGCGAGGAGTTCCAGCGGGTCGGCGCCCCCGGGCGGCTCGACCGCGACCACCTGCACGCGCGCGTCATCTACGAGCTGGGGACCGAGGAGCTCAAGCGCAGCTACCTGCGGGGCCTGCTCACCGACCAGCTCGAGGGCTGCCTGCTGTACTCCGAGCCCGGTGCCGGATCGGACCTGGCCAGCGTCCGCACGACCGCCGTCCGCGAGGGCGACCAGTGGCGGGTCAACGGGCAGAAGGTCTGGACCTCGCACGCCCGCGAGGCCGCCTACGGCCTGCTGATCGCGCGCACCAACGCCGACGTGCCCAAGCACCGCGGCCTCACCTACTTCGTGATCCCGATGAAGCAGCCCGGTATCGAGGTGCGGCCGCTGACCCAGATCACCGGAGACGCGCACTTCAACGAAGTGTTCTTCACCGACGCGGTCGTCGACGACGCCAACCGGCTCGGCGACGTCGACGCCGGGTGGTTCGGCCTGATGACCGCGCTCGGCTACGAACGGCTCGTGCTGGGCGCGCGCGGGGTCGGGTCCCGGGCCTACGATCCCCGCTACATCGGGACCGCCGACGACCTGATCGAGCTCGCGCGCCGCCACGACCGGCTCGAGGACACCGCGATCGCGGAGCGCATCGCCGACACGTACGCCGAGCGCACCGCGGCCCGGCTCAACGCAGCCCGCTACGCGGCGGAGGGACGCGGGCACGACGCCGCGGCGATGTCTCTCGGCAAGCTGATGATGTCGCGGATCCTGCACCGCACCGCGCGGCTGCGCCGGGACATCATCGGCGCCGACGTGCTCTACGACGACCGCACCGATCCGCCGAGTGACGCCGAGGTCGCGAACTTCTTCACCCTCGACGCGTACTTCACGTCCATCGGCGGCGGCACCGACCAGGTGCAGCGCAACATCCTGGCCGAGCGCATGCTCGGGCTGCGCAAGGAGGCCGACCCGTCCAAGGACATCCCGTTCCGAGAGGTGCGCAAGTGAACCAGGCCCATCAGCGGGGCGAGGTGCTCTGGACGCCCGACGAGCGGGACGTCGCCGACAGCGAGCTCGGACGCTACCTCGGGTGGCTCGCGCGCACCCGCGGGATCGAGCTCACGACGTACGACGAGCTGTGGCAGTGGTCGGTGCGCGACCTCGAAGGCTTCTGGCAGTCGGTCTGGGACTACTTCGACATCGCCGCGGGCACGCCGCCGACCGCGGTCCTCGGCGCACGCGAGATGCCCGGCGCCCAGTGGTTCCCCGGATCGACGCTCAACTACGCCGAGCACGCGCTGCGTCACCAGGGCGAGCGCACGGCGGTCGTCGCCGTCTCGCAGACCCGCGACCGCCGCGAGCTCACCGGCACCGAGCTCACGGCGCTCGTCGGGCGGGCGCGGGAGGGGTTCCGCCGGCTCGGGCTGCAGAAGGGCGATCGTGTCGCGGCGTACCTGCCGAGCATCCCGGAGACCGTCGCGGCGTTCCTCGCCGCCGCCAGCCTCGGCGTGGTGTGGGCCGCGGTCGCCCCGGAGTTCGGCACGGACAGCGTGATCGACCGGCTCTCGCAGATCGAGCCGAAGGTGTTGCTGACCGTCGACGGCTACCGATACTCGGCGAAGGACGTCGACCGGCGCTCGGAGTCGGCGACCATCCGCGCGGCGCTGCCGACCGTCGAGACGATGGTCGCCATCGACTACCTGGGCCTGGGCGCCGATTTCGCCGACATGTCGTGGGATCAGCTCGTCGACAACGATGCGCCGTTCGAGGTCGACCGCGTCGAGTTCGACCACCCGCTCTGGATCCTGTTCTCCTCCGGCACGACGGGGCTGCCCAAGCCGATCGTGCACTCGCACGGCGGAATCGTGCTCGAGCAGCTCAAGACCCTCGGCCTGGCGGCCGGGCTCGGGCCGCAGGACCGCAACTTCATCTACGCCACGACGGCCTGGGTGATGTGGAACATGCTCGTGTCGTCGCTGCTGACCGGCGCCTCGATCGTCCTGTACGACGGCAATCCCATGTACCCCGATGCGCTCCGGCTGTGGGAGGTGGCCGCCGAGACGGAGGCGACGGCGTACACCTGCGGTGCGCCGCTGTTGACCGCCGCCCGCAAGTCTGGGGTCGACGTCGCCGAGCGCTACGACCTGTCGCGGCTGCGCAGCATCTCCTCGACCGGTGCGCCGCTGCCCGCAGAGGACTTCCGCTGGGTCTACGAGACCTTCGGATCGGACATATACCTCCAGTCCGGCTCGGGCGGTACCGACGTCGCCTCCGGCTTCGTGGGCGGCTCGAAGATGCTGCCGGTGCGCGCGGGGGAGATCACCGCCCGATGCCTGGGTGTCGACGCGAAGGCGCTCGATCCGCAGGGCAACCCGGTCGTGGGCGAGCCCGGGGAGCTGGTGATCTCGCAGCCGATGCCCTCGATGCCCGTCTTCTTCTGGAACGACCCGGGCGGTGAGCGGTACCGCGACAGCTACTTCGACATGTACCCCGGGCAGTGGCGCCACGGGGACTGGATCACCTTCTACGAGGACGGCTCGAGCGAGATCACCGGCAGGTCCGACGGGACGCTCAACCGCGGCGGTGTGCGCCTCGGCACCAGCGAGTTCTACAACGTGCTCGACGAGTTCCCGGAGGTCGAGGACGCCCTCGCCGTCCACCTGGAGGGCCGCGAAGGCCTCGGGACGCTCGTGCTGTTCGTGGTGCTGCGCGGCGAGCAGCAGCTCGACGACGCGCTGAAGCAGCGGATCACCAAGGAGCTGCAGCGGCGGCTCTCCCCGCGGCACGGCCCCGACGACATCCGCCAGGTCGGCCAGATCCCCTACTCGCTGACCGGCAAGAAGCTCGAGATCCCGGCGAAGCGGCTGCTGCAGGGCCGACCCCGCCAGGGCCTGGTGAAGGAAGGGTCGGTGCGCAACCCCGACGCGCTGGACACCTTCGAGGAGCTCGCCGGTGAGTTCGCCGACCGCTAGCGCCTCAGCCCCGTGGCACGAGCGCGAGCTGCCGGCTCTGCGCGATCATCCGGCCCTCGTCGTCCCACACCAGGCCGTCCTCCTCGAGGAAGCCGTTGCTGACGAAGCGCGAGGTGAACTCGCACCGCAGCCACTCGGTCCGCGGGCGTGCCCGCACGTGCACGGTGAGCTCCACGGTCGGCGTCCACGACACGGGCAGGGCCGCGTTGAAGATCGTCGGTGGGAAGGCGTCGGTGGCCAGCAGCAGCGTCAGGGTGTCCATCGGCTCGTCGTCCAGCAGCCGGAACCACCCGCGCACGAGCGCCTTGCCGTGCGGGCGGCCGTCGAGGAACCCGGTGTCGTCGGGGTGCAGGCGCAGGTCGAAGTTGCGCATCACCGGCGGCGGGAAGTCCTTCGCCGGCACCGCGCGGATGCACTGGTCGGGCGGCGGCAGCTCCGGAGGCGCGCCGAGGACGCGCTCGATCTGCCCGTGCACCGCAGAGACGTCGCCGAACTCGCCGGTGGCGTGCAGCAGGATGCGCTCACCCGCGTACATCTCGGCTGTGACGGTAGCGAAGCTGCGGCCGGACTTCAGCACCCGTGGGCTGATCCGCACCTCGCCGGGCTTGCCCGGCGAGAGGTAGTGGGCGGTCATCGCGACGACGTCCGGGCGACCGGATGCGTCCCGCATCGCGCGGCCGAGCAGCGCGAGCAGGTACCCGCCGTTGGCGTTGCCCACGATGTCCCACCCCTCGTGGACGGCGCCCGCCCACGTGCCGTCGTCCTGTCGGCGGGAGGCGGTCGCAGCGTGGAAGCGCCCGGCTGCCGGGCTCGCGTTCGCAGTCATATCCGCAGTCTAGACACCACCGGTGGCGCGCCCCGCGGCGCCGGAACCGCTCAGTACCGGCCGCCGGCCGGCCCAACCATGTGGAGGAATTCGTGTACCCAGGCGCGTACGTCAACAGCACACCGGACAAGCCGGCGATCATCATGGCGGGCTCCGGTGCCCAGCTGACCTACCGGGAGCTCGAGGAGCAGTCGGCGAAGCTCGCTCGCGCGCTGCACGACCTGGGGCTGCGCAAGGGTGACGTGATCGCCATGCTGTCGGACAACCAGGCAGAGTGCTTCGTGATCTACTGGGCCGCGCTTCGCTCGGGGCTCTACATCACCGCGATCAACTTCCACCTGACGGCGGAGGAGGCCGCCTACATCGTCGCCGACTGCGAGGCGAAGGTGCTCTTCGCGAGCGGCTCCATCGCGCCGCTGGCGCTGGACGTGGCGGCCCAGTCGCCGGCGGTCGGGCACCACTTCGCCTTCGCCGGCGACATCGCGGGCTTCGCCTCCATGAGCGAGCTGATCGCCGGCGCGGGAGAGCCGCTCGCCGAGATGCCCTCGGGCGCCGACATGCTCTACTCCTCCGGCACCACCGGGCGCCCCAAGGGCATCAAGGCCGCGCTGCCCGACCGGACCATCGACGAGCCCGGCAACCAGCTCGTGGCGCTGGCGACGACGTACTTCGGGATGTCCTCGGACTCGGTGTACCTCAGCCCCGCGCCGGTCTACCACGCGGCGCCGTTGCGCTGGAGCGCGACGGTGCAGGCCATCGGCGGCACGGTCGTCATGCTCGAGCGTTTCGACGCACAGGCGATGCTCGAGGCCATCGAGAAGTACCGCATCACCGCGACCCAGGTCGTGCCGACGATGTTCGTGCGGATGCTGCAGCTTCCGGCGGAGGTGCGCGAGACGTACGACCACTCGAGCCTGCGGCTGTGCATCCACGCCGCCGCGCCGTGCCCTCCGGAGGTCAAGGCGAAGATGATCGACTGGTGGGGACCGGTGCTCGTGGAGTACTACGCCTCCACGGAAGGCGCAGGCATGACGATCGTGACCTCGGAGGACTGGCTGCACAAGCCCGGGACCGTCGGCCGGGCGGCGCTCGGGATCATCCGGATCTGCGACGACGAGGGCACCGAGCTGCCTACCGGCGAGGCGGGGATGGTCTACTTCGAGCGCGACGAGCCCACCTTCGAGTATCACAACGCCCCCGAGAAGACCTCCGAGTCGCGGCATCCCCGGCATCCGGAGTGGACGACGGTCGGCGACATCGGCTACGTCGACGAGGACGGCTACCTGTTCCTGACCGACCGCAAGGCATTCATGATCATCAGCGGCGGGGTGAACATCTACCCCCAGGAGGTCGAGAACGTCCTCGCGCTGCACCCCGCGGTGTACGACGTCGCCGTGATCGGCGTCCCGGACGACGAGATGGGCCAGCAGGTGAAGGCGGTGGTGCAGCTGCGCGACGGCGTGCAGCCCAGCGACGAGCTCGCCGCGGAGATCATCGACTACGTCCGCGCCCGGATCGCCCGGTTCAAGGCGCCGCGCTCGGTCGACTTCATCGACGAGCTGCCCCGGACGCCGACCGGGAAGCTGGTCAAGGGCAAGCTCCGCGAGCTCTACGCCCCCCAGCGGTAGGCCGGCGCCGCGCTTCCGCGATCGTCGGGCGCCTCCCACGGTCGTCGTGGACTCCCCACGGTCGTCGAGCGCCTCCCAGGGTCGTCGTGGACTCCCCACGGTCGTCGAGCGCCTCCCACGGTCGTCGTGGACTCCCCACGGTCGTCGAGCGAGCCGGAGCCGCTAGGCGGAGGCGACGTCGAGACGCGGTGCGGTGGTCTGTGGGGTTGCGGCGTCTCGACGTCGCTCGTTCCTCGCTCGCTCGACGACCGTGAGCGGGACGTCGCGCTCGCTCGCTCGAAACGGTGAGCGGACGGGAGGGGGCTCAGGCGGGCGGCGGGGAGGTGGCTGCCTGGCCGGCCGCGGGAACGCGGGCGGCCGGGCCCTCCGGGCGCTCGGCAGGCCCGGCCATCCACAGCACGGCGGCGCCCACGATCGAGAGGCCGCCGGCGACCAGGTAGGACACCAGGTACGAGCCCGAGACGTCGTGCAGCCAGCCCAGCAGGAACGGGCCTCCCGCGGTGCCGAGCATGACGAACAGCTGCAGGCGGCTGAACAGCCGCGCGTAGTCGCGCACGCCGAAGCGCTGGCTGATCAGCAGCGACTGCATCATGAGCACGTTGCCGACGGTGAGGCCGAACAGCACCAGGACGCCGAAGAACCAGACGCCGTAGGTCGCGGCCAGCAGCATCAGCATCAGGCCCTGCAGGACGCCGATGACGACGGTGAAGGTGGTCATCGCGACACGGTGCAGCGAGCGGCCGGCGAGCAGCCGACCGACGACCGAGGCCGACGACACGGCCAGGGTCGCGAACGCCGCGGCGATCGCCCCCGTGCGGTCCTCGGCCAGCTTCACGATCTGCTGGAGGCCGCCCACCTGCGCGGCCATCAGCAGGATGAAGGCGGCGGTGAGCATCCAGAAGAACCGCGACGTCACCGCCTCCCGGAACGGGGTGCCCTCCGCGGCCGCGGTGACGGTGGACGGCGCGCGTCGCTCGCCGTCCGGCATCCAGCCCAGCGCCTCCGGATCGGGCTTGATCAGCAACAGGATCACCGGCACCGTGCCGATCAGCCAGATCGCGCCGAGGATCGGTGTCGCGGTCGCCATGTGGACCTCGTCGGCGAGCCACTTGGCGAACGGGGTGAGCAGCATGCCGCCGACCGACAGACCCGCCGACGCGTTCGCCAGGGCGACCGCCCGGCGCGCGACGTACCACCGGGTGACGATGGTGCTCACCGGTATCAACCCGGTGGCCGAGAACCCGACCGCCAGCAGGACGTAGTCCAGGTACACCATCCAGACCGAGGTCGCGTGCCCCAGCAGCGCGAGGGCGGCCGCCCCGGACACCGCGCCGACCAGCATCACCCGGCGGGCGTCGTAGCGCGCGATGAGCCGCGCGACGGCCAGACCGACGAGCCCACCGGTCGCGAAGAACACCGTCGTGGCGAAGGAGATGGACGACAGCGACCAGCCGCGTTCCTTGGTGAAGGCGTTCAGGTAGACGGCGATGCCGTAGAACGACAGGCCGGACGTGACCGAGAGCGCCAGGAACCCGCCGAGGACGACCCGGGGGCCGGGAAACTTCGCAGTGCTCACGAAATCCGACTCTACGTCACATGTGCCCCCGGTCGGCGGCACTCGGCCGCCGACCGCGGGCGCTAGGCGGAGTAGTGGTCACGCAGGGCGCGCTTGTTGATCTTGCCGACCGCGGTCTGCGGCAGCTCCTCGTGGATCTCGATCACCTTGGGCGTCTGCACCGGGCCCTTGAGCTCGCGCACGTGCTCCACCAGCGCGTCCGGGGTGACCGAGCCGCCGGGCTTGAGCACCACGGCCGCCGTGACCTGCTCGCCCCACTTCTCGTGCGGGACGCCGAACACCGCCGCCGCCGCGACGTCGGGGTGGGAGGTGAGCGCGTCCTCGACCTCGCGCGGGAACACGTTGAACCCGCCCGAGATGATCATGTCCTTCTTGCGGTCGACGATGTACAGGTAGCCCTCGGCGTCCACCTTGGCGATGTCGCCGGTGTGCAGCCAGCCGCCGGCGCGCGCCTCCTCGGTGAGATCGGGGCGCTTCCAGTACCCGTCCATCGCGCTGCTGCCGCGCACGCACAGCTCGCCGGCGGTGCCGACCGGCACCTCGTTGTTCGCCTCGTCGCGGATCGTCACGTCGACGCCGACGACCGGCTTGCCGCAGGACAGCAGCCGGTCCGGGTTGGCGAGGTCGTGGTCCTCCTTGGTCAGCATCGAGACCGGGTAGCACTCGGTCTGCCCGTACAGCTGCGCGAAGACCGGACCGATCTTCTCGATCCCCTCGCGCAGCCGGCTGACCGACATCGGCGACGCGCCGTACAGCACGAGCTCCAGCGAGGACAGGTCGCGGGTGGCCAGGTCGGGATGATCGAGCAGCGCGTAGATCATCGTGGGGACGAACAGCGCGGTGGTGATCCGCTCCTGCTCGATCGTCTCCAGGATCTTGCCGGGATCGAACCCGTTCATCAGGTGCACGGTGCCGCCGTTGATGAGCGTCGGCATGATCTTGGTGCCGGCGACGTGGCTCATGGGCGCGACCATCAGGTACTGCGCGCCGTGCGGGATGTTGAAGTCGGTGAGGACGTCGATCGCGCCCTGCACGACGTTGCGCTGCCGCCGCTCGGCGCCCTTGGGCCGGCCGGTGGTGCCGCCGGTGTAGTTGACGATCGAGCGGTCGTCCGGCTCGCCGATCGTGAGGAACGGCTGGTCGCCGACCGCGGCGGCGGCCGACGTCAGGTCGTCGGCGTACGGCGCCGCGCCCATCGTCCAGACCTGCAGGCCGCGCTGCGTGGCCTCGGCGGCCAGCTGCTCCGAGCGCTCGGCGTAGTGCGTCTCGTCCAGGACGACGGCGCTGACCTCGGCGTCCTCGATCTGGAACAGCTGGTCGGACAGCCCGCCCATCGGGTGCAGCCAGGTGACGTACAGGCCGAGGGCCTGGATGGCGGTGCCGATCGCCCACACCTCGAAGCGGTTGCCGCCCAGCGCAGCGACCCCCTGGCCGCGCTGCAGGCCGGCGTCGGCGAGCACCTTCTGGTAGCGCCCGACCGTCGCCTTGACCTCGGCGTAGGTGACGCTGCCGCCGTCCCACGCGAACGCGGTGCGGTCGGGGTGGCCGTCGAGCGTGCGGAGCGCGAGCCGTCCGAGCGACGGTCCGCCCTGGTGCGCGGCGAGCTGCATGGATCCTCCTGCGGTGATGCGGTTCAGTGCGTGGTCAGGGTGTTGAGCCGGGCGCCGGCCGCGGCGTACTCGGTGGCGATCTCGTCGACGATCCGCGCGACGGGTGCGACCTCGTGCACGGCGGACACGCTGTGCCCGGCGCTCCAGATGTCCTGCCAGCGCCGCGGCCCGTCCGACGGCGCCCCGAACAGCCGGCCGGCCATGTCGGGGGAGATCGCCTCGTCGAGGCGCGCCGGGTCGATGCCGGCGGCCTCGATCGACGGGATGAGCATGTTGGTCTGCAGCCCGGTGAAGGCGCGGGTCAGCAGGACGTCGTCCATCGAGGCGTCCACCAGCATGCTGCGGTAGCCCTCGCTCGCGTCGCTCTCGTCCGCGGCGATGAACCGGGTGCCGAAGTAGCCCGCGTCGTACCCCGCGACCTGCGCGGCGAGCAGCGACGCTCCGCCGGACATGCCGCCGGCGACGACGAGGTGGCCGTCGAAGAACTCCCGGACGGCGGCCACGAACGAGAACGGGTTGAGCCACCCGGTCTGCCCGCCCGCTCCGGCGGTCAGCAGCACGAGGCCGTCGGCGCCGGCCTCCGCCGCGCGCCGGGCGTGGGCGACGCTGCCGACGTCCGCCAGCACGAGCGTGCCGGCGTCGTGCAGCGGCGCGATGACCGGTGCGGGGGAGCCGACGCTGGTGATCACCAGGCGGGTCCGGTGCCGCAGGATCAGCTCCAGGTGCTCGCGCATCGTCGGCGCCTTGATGATCAGGTTGGGGCAGTACGGCGCGGCGCCGTCCTCCTGCTGCACGTCGTCGAGCGTGCGCAGCCACTCCTCGAGCCGCTCCGGGGTGCGCGCGTTGACCGTCGGGAACGCGCCCACCACCCCGGCGCGGCAGGCCGCCGCGGCGAGCCGGAGGCCGGAGATGCGCAGCATCGGAGCGGCGATGGCGGGCAGCCGAAGGCCGCGCAGGACGGTACGCAGGTCGTCGCGCATGGGCCTCCTCGGGTGTCCACGCCACGATATGACACGCGAGTCAGGTTTCCAAGCGCGGGCAACCGCCGGACCTGGCCGCTTCGGCATGCGTAGGGTTGGTGGCGACACCGGAGAAGGAGCACCCCAAATGGCGCGAAGGACCATCGTCGTGGACGATCTCGACGGAAGCGAAGACGCTCGCGAGGTGACGTTCTCCCTCGACGGCGAGACCTGGCGGATCGACCTGTCGGAGGCCAACCGGCAGCGGCTGCGCGCGGCGCTGGGCGAGTTCATCGAGGCCGGGGTGAAGGTCGGCGCCCGCGGCGGCCGACCGACGGCCGCAGCCAGGCAGTCCTCGTCCGCGGGTGGCGGCGACACCGCGGCGATCCGCGAGTGGGCCCGGGCCAACGGCTACGACGTCAACGACCGCGGCCGGATCCCGGCCTCGGTGGTCGAGGCCTACGAGGCCGCGACGAGCTAGACCTCGGTGATGCCCGCCTTGTGCCGCTGGGCCAGGTCGCGGTAGGTCTGCTGGTTCGTCGTCGCCCAGCGCTTCGGCTCGCCGGCGATCTCGCCCTTGTCCTTGGCCGGCGCGCCGACGGCCAGCCGGTCGGCGGCCAGGGTGACGTTCGGCGTCACGGTCGCGCCCGCGGCGACCAGCGTGCCGTCGCCCACCACCGCGCCGTCGAGCACGATCGAGCCGTTGCCGACCAGCGCCTCCTTGCCGATGCGGGCGCCGTGCACGACGCAGTTGTGGCCGATCGTGGCGCCCTCGCCGACCTCCGTGCCGTTCGGGCCGCCGTGCAGCGTCGAGTTGTCCTGGACGTTCGCCCCGCGGCGGATCCAGATCGGCCCGAAGTCGGCGCGCAGCACGGTGCCGTACCAGACCGAGGCGCCTTCCTCGACCGTGACGTCCCCGATGACGCTCGCGGTCGGCGCGATGAACGCCGTCTCGTGGATCTGCGGGGACGTACCTTCGAACTCGAACAGCGGCATCGGCGGGCTCCTCGTGCGTGGGGGACTTCGGTGGCGCCACCATAGCGCCGGGCGGCGGTCAGTCGACGGGAACCAGGTCGAAGCGCGGCCCGAGCAGCCGCACCGGCCGGTCGATCTCGAACTTGGGCAGCAACGCCAGCACCTCACGCTCGAGGACGTCGAGGTCGGTCGTCGGCTCCGCGAGCTTGTGCGACTTGGTGCGGGTGTAGAACGTCGACGTGCGGATCGTGACGGCCACCCGGAACACGACGCGGCGCTCGGCCAGGATCTGCTCACGCAGCTCGGCGGTGAGGCGCACGAGCTCGCGTTCGATCTCGTGCGGCTCGGCGAGGTCGCGGGCGAACGTCTCGACCTTGCTGTGCGACTTCGCGGCCTCCGGCCTGGTGACGATGCTGCGATCGCCCCAGCCGCGGCACAGCACGTAGAGCCAGCCGCCCTGGTGCGGGCCGAACGCGGCGACCAGGTCGTCTCGGTCGGTCGCGATGAGCTCGTTGACCGTCCGGACGCCGAGGCCGGCCAGGCGCTGGGCGATCCGCGGCCCGACGCTCCACAGGTCGATGCAGGGCCGCTCGCCCATCAGCTCGAGCCAGTTGCCGTCGTCGAGCACGAAGTACCGCTGCTCGGACTTCTTCGCGAACCCGGTGGCCATCTTGGCCCGCTGCTTGTTGTCGCTGATGCCCACCGCGCTCGGGAGGCCGGTCGCGTCGGCGATCGCGGCGCGGACGGCGGCGGCCAGCGCGACCGGGTCGCCGTCGCACCCGGCGAACGCCTCGTCCCAGCCCCACACCTCGACCGCCGGCGCAGTGGCCCGCAGGGCGCTCATCACTTGTGCGGACCACTCGTCGTAGGTGGCGTGGTCGGTCGGCAGCCACACCGCGTCCGGGACCTTGCGCGCGGCGGTGCGCAGCGGCATGCCCGCGTGCACCCCGAGCGCGCGCGCCTCGTAGGACGCGCAGGTCACGACCTTGCGCGGCTCCTGCGGATCGCCGTTGCCGCCGACCACCACGACCCTGCCGATGAGCGACGGGTCGCGCTGCCGCTCGACCGAGACCTGGAACTGGTCGAGATCGACGTGCAGGATCCGGGGGAAGTCCCGGGACTCGGCGGGCATGCCTCGATCCTGCCTCGCTCAGACGGCGGAGTCGACGTCCTCCGGGCGCGACGGCCACCGCGGCACGACGTCGGTGAAGTCGCGGCTCGCCTTGAGCGGGAACTCCGGAGCGCGCTTCTCCAGGAACGACATCACGCCCTCGGCGACGTCGGCGCCCTGGCCGAGCTCGTAGATCGCCTTGGAGTCGGCGCGGTGCGCGTCGAACGGCGACTCCTTGCCGAGCATCGACCACAGCAGCTGCTTGGAGAGGGCGACCGACACCGCCGAGGTGTTCTCGACGATCTCGGCGGCGATGGCGCGCGCCGTGGGCAGCAGGTCGGCGTCCGGGACGACCCGCGAGACCAGGCCGCCGGCCAGCGCCTCCGACGCGGGGAACACCCGGCCGGTGGCGACCCACTCCATGGCCTGCGAGATGCCGACGACGCGCGGCAGGAACCAGCTGGACCCGGCCTCGGGGACCAGGCCGCGGCGCGCGAAGACGAACCCGAACTTGGCCGACTCGGCGGCGATGCGGATGTCCATCGGCAGCGTCATCGTGGCGCCGATCCCGACCGCGGGGCCGTTGATCGCGCCGATGATGGGCTTGCGGCAGGCCGCCGCGTTCATGGTGACGATGCCGCCGCCGTCCCGCGGCACGCCGTCGATGGTGCCGAAGTCGGCGCGCTCGCTCTTGCGGCTCTCGTCGTTGGCGTTGAAGGTGTTGCCGCCACGACCGAGATCCGCGCCGGCGCAGAACCCGCGGCCGGCGCCGGTCACGATGACGACGCGGACGTCGTCGTCGGCGTCGGCGGCCCGGTAGGCGTCCGACAGCTCACGCGCCATGGTCGTGGTGAAGGCGTTCAGCCGGTCCGGCCGGTTGAGGGTGATGGTGGCGACGCCGTCCGCGACGTCGTAGATGATCTCGGTGTACTCGCTCATGTGTGCCCTTCGCTGGTGAACCGGTGGTCGGTGTGGGACGCCGTTGGGCGCCCCTCCTGCGCATGGTAGACAGCACAGGAGACTTCTATAGAACCAAGGAGCCCACGTGAAGACCAAGATCACCGAGATGCTCGGCATCCAGTACCCGATCGTCCAGGGCGGAATGCACTACGTCGGGTTCGCCGAGCTCGCGTCCGCCGTGTCCAACGCGGGAGGGCTCGGCACGATCACCGCGCTCACCCAGAAGAGCGCCGGCGACCTGGCGAACGAGATCGCGAAGTGCAAGGACATGACCGACAAGCCGTTCGCGGTCAACCTGACCTTCCTGCCGACCCTCAACCCGCCGGACTACCCGGCCTACGTGCAGGCCGTCATCGACGGCGGCGTGAAGATCGTCGAGACCGCGGGCAACAACCCGGCGAAGTGGCTGCCGATCCTGAAGGACAACGGCATCAAGGTCATCCACAAGTGCACCACCGTGCGTCACTCGCTCAAGGCCCAGGAGATCGGCTGCGACGCGGTGAGCGTCGACGGGTTCGAGTGCGGCGGCCACCCGGGTGAGGACGACATCCCGAACATGATCCTGCTGCCGCGCGCGCAGGACCAGCTGGAGATCCCGTTCATCGCCTCCGGCGGCCAGGCGGACGGCCGCTCGCTCGCCGCGTCGCTGGCGATGGGCGCCGACGGCATCAACATGGGCACCCGCTTCATGGCGACCAAGGAAGCGCCGATCCACGACAACGTCAAGCAGGCGCTGGTGCAGGCCACCGAGCTCGACACGCGGCTGGTCATGCGACCGCTGCGCAACACCGAGCGCGTCCTGCGCAACGACGCGGTGGATCGCCTGCTGCAGAAGGAAGGCGAGCTCGGCAAGGACATCACCTTCGAGGACATCGCGCCCGAGGTGGCCGGGGTGTACCCGAAGGTCATGATCGAGGGCGACATGGACGCCGGCGCCTGGTCGTGCGGCATGGTCGCGGGCCTGATCTACGACATCCCCACCGTCAAGGAGCTCATCGACCGGACGGTCGCGCAGGCCCGTGAGATCACCACGCAGCGCCTCGCCGCGATGTTCGCCTGAGCCGAGGAGAGCACCGTGCGCGCCCTCGTTGTCGGTGAGTACGCACCGCTGGATCGCCTTGAGATCAGCGATGCACCGGTTCCCGAGCCGGGTGAGGGCGAGGTGCTGATCCGGGTGGCCGCCGTCGGTCTCGGGTTCGTCGACGGGCTGAAGGTGCAAGGCAAGTACCAGACGAAGGATCCGCTGCCGTTCGTGCCCGGCTCGGAGATCGCCGGCGTCGTCGAGGCAGTCGGTCCCGGCGCGGGGCTGCGGACGGGCGATCGGGTGACCGCCAACGTGTCGCGCGGCGGCCTCGCCGAGTACGCCGTCGCCCCGGCGGCGGCGACGGAGGTGCTGCCCGACGCCGTGTCGTTCGCCGTGGCGGCGGCCGTCCGGGTCAACTACCTGACGGCGCTCTTCGCGCTGCGGCACCGCGCGGAGGCGCGCCCGGGCGAGACGCTGCTCGTCCTGGGGGCCGCCGGCGGCACCGGCACCGCGGCGATCGCGGTCGGCCGGTTGCTCGGGCTGCGGGTGCTCGCCGGCGCCTCGACGGAGGACAAGCGGCAGTACGCCGTCCGGGCCGGTGCGGACGAGGCCGTCGACACCGCCGATCCCGGCTGGCGGGCCGCGCTGAAGGAACGCGGGCTGGACGTCGACGTCATCTTCGACCCGGTCGGCGGCGCGCTCGGTGAGGAGGCGTTCCGGGCGCTCGCCTGGCGCGGCCGGCATCTGGTGATCGGCTTCGCGTCGGGAGACATCCCGTCCGCCCGGTACAACATCGCGCTGCTGAAGGGCGCCTCGCTGGTCGGTGTGGACATCGCGCAGGTGCAGCGCCGCGAGCCGGAGACCTGGCAGCAGATGAACGCGCAGATCGCGACCTGGCTGGCGTCGGGCGAGCTGAACCCGGCCATCGACGACCTGGTCGACCTGGACGACGTCGGCGAGGCCTTCCGCCGGATGGCCGAGCGGCGCGCGGTCGGCAAGGTCGTCGTCCGGGTGGCCGACATCGACGCTACACACCGAAAGTAGGAGCACATGGGAATGTCGGTATCCGAGGCCGTCGCGGCCCGCAAGTCGGTCCGCGCGTTCACCTCGCAGCAGGTCGACCCGGCCGACCTCCGCCGGCTGCTGGTCGACGCCGCGCAGGCGGCGTCCGGCGGCAACGTGCAGCCGTGGCGGCTGTGGGTGCTGACCGGCGAGGTGCTGGAGACCTTCCGGGCGAAGGTGCGCGGGCTGCGCGAGGAGTTCCCGATGGGCCAGGAGCCCGAGTACGACGTGTACCCGCCCGACCTGTGGGAGCCCTACCGCTCGCGCCGCTTCAAGAACGGGCAGGACCTGTACGCCGCCATCGGCATCCCGCGGGAGGACAAGGCCGGCCGGCGGGCCCAGTTCGGCAACAACTTCGACTTCTT
This sequence comes from Cumulibacter manganitolerans, assembly GCF_009602465.1. Classification (NCBI taxonomy): domain Bacteria; kingdom Bacillati; phylum Actinomycetota; class Actinomycetes; order Geodermatophilales; family Geodermatophilaceae; genus Cumulibacter; species Cumulibacter manganitolerans. The sequence continues at coordinate 54,284 of NZ_WBKP01000018.1, forward strand.
CGGCGCACCGGCGGCGGTGCTGGTCGGCATCGACCGGCGGATGGGTCCGCCGCAGTGGTCCGACGTCGGCATGTACCTGCAGAACGTGATGCTGCTGGCCGTGGAGCGCGGCCTGGCGACCTGCCCCCAGGAGACCTGGACCAGCTGGCACAAGGTCGTCTACGAGACGCTCGACATCCCCGAGGACGTCATGCTGTTCTGCGGTCTGGCGATCGGCTACGAGGACCTCGAGCACCCGATCAACACCTGGCGCTCCGACCGCGCCGATCCGAGCGAGTGGATCGACGACGCGACGCTGCGCGCCCAGTAGCATTCCACGGTCGTCGAGCGAGGGCGAGGAACGAGCCCGACGTCGAGACGTCGCACCTACACGGTCGTCGAGCGAGGGCGAGGAACGAGCCCGACGTCGAGAGTCGCACCTACACGGTCGTCGAGCGAGGGCGAGGAACGAGCCCGACGTCGAGACGTGCCGGCTGTGCGGTGCTCGTGATTCCGGGCGGCTTGCGTCGTCTCGACGTCGCTGCGCCTATCGGCTCCGCTCGCTCGACGACCGTGAAAGGGGGCGGACGACGGTGACCGGGGCCGCGTCCAACGGTCGTCGCGAGCTCCATGATTACTACGGTCGTCGAGCGAGGGCGAGGAACGAGCCCGACGTCGAGAGTCGCACCTACACGGTCGTCGAGCGAGGGCGAGGAATGAGCCCGACGTCGAGACGCCGCGAGGGTTAAGCGTTGGCGACCGCAGGCTGCTAGGCCGAGCGCTCGGCCTCGGCGTCGTCCTCGAAGCCGACCCAAACGACGGCGTCCTCGACCGGCTTGCGCCGCGACACGACCGCGTTGGCGGGGAACTCGTCGTCGGGGTAGCCCATCGCCACGCAGATCATGATGACCTCGTCGTCGGCGATGCCGGCGTGCTCGCGGACGACGGGGGACTGCATGATGCCCTGGCTGTTGATGACGCAGCCCAGTCCCTTCGACCAGGCGGCGTTGACCAGCGCGTTGGTCACCGCTCCGCAGTCGAACGGCGCGATGTCGTTGTCGAGCAGCTCGCGGTCGTAGGTGATGACGACCGACACGGGTGCATCGAACTGCCGGAATCCGCGCAGCACCCAGTCCTGGCGCGCGTTCTTGTCCTCGCGGGCGATCCCCATGGCCGCGAAGAGCTGCTTGGCGATCTCGATCTGCCGCTCGCGGTGCTCACCCTGGTATGCCTCGGACACGCGGAACTCGCGCGAGTGCGGGACGCCGGCCAGGTTGCGCTCGGTGTTGCCGTGCCGGATCCGGTCGAGCGGCTCGCCGGTGACGATGTAGAAGTGCCATGGTTGGGTGTTCAGCGACGACGGCGCGCGCATCGCCATCTCGACGACTTCCTGGATGACCTCGCGCGGCACGGGGTCGGGCTTGTACCCGCGGATGCTGCGTCGTCCGTGCACGACCTCTGCGTACTCCATATGGCTGGCCTCCCGTGAGCGTTCCGTGCGACATTACCGACCCGCGCGCCGAGGCTGCGCGCGCGTCCGCGCGTTCGGCTCAGCGGGTCTTGCGGCGGGCGCGGAGGTAGTCGCTCACGACGTACTCCCCGAGCCGCTCGAGCGACGGCGCGAAGACCCGACCACCGGCGCGGCGGGCGATCGCGTCCATGAACCGGGCGAGCCCCGGATCGTCGCCGAGGCGGAAGAAGTTGAGCGTCGCGCCGTACCGGCTCAGCGCGTCGACCTGCGCGACGGTGGCCCGGATGCAGTCCGGGCTCGGCGGGTACTCGAACCACGGATCGCCGCCGAGCAGGTGCGCGGTCGGCTCGCCGTCGGTCACCACCAGCACGACCGGCTCGGCGCTGGGGAACTTCCGCACGTGCCGCCCGGCCAGCATGAGGGCGTGCTCGAGGTTGGTGCCCTGCACCCACTCGGGCTCGACCTCCGCCAGCTCGAGCGGGGACAGCGAGCGGGCGGCGAGGTTGAAGCCGATGATCTCCAGCGCGTCGTCGCGGAACCGCGACTCGACCAGGTGCGCCAGCGCCAGCGCGGTCTGCTTCATCGGCTCCCAGCGCTCCTGCTGCACCATCGAGAAGGACAGGTCGACGCACAGCGCGACCGCGGCCTGGGTGCGGCGTTCGGTCTCGGCGACGACGAAGTCCTCGGTCCGCAGCAGCCGGTCGTCGTCACCGGCCGCCCTGCGCAGCACGGCGTTGGTGGTCGTGCGGACGGCGTCGATCGGCTGCTCCAGACCGAAGCGCCACGGCAGGAATGCCCCGGTACGCTCGTCGGCGGCCCCCACGCGCTGGTCGTCGTGGGTGCCCGCATGCCGGGCGTCGAGCTCGGCGAAGATCCGGCGCAGCGTCGCCTCGCCCAGCTGCCGCAGCGCCTTCGGTGTCAGCCGCAGCCGGTCGCCCTCGCGACGCAGCCAGCCCTGGCGCTGCAGCTGGTACTCCAGCTCGCGCAGCGCCTCGAGGTCGGCGCGCGCGCCGCTGCCCAGCTGCCGCTCGAGCACCTCGACGTCGATGTCGTCCAGCGTCGAGCCGTAGTCGTTCGGGGCCAGCTGCTGCTCGAGGGCGTCCAGGTCGGACATCTCGCCGATCAGCCCGGTCGCCTCGCCGTACCCCAGCGGCTCGGTGCCGCTGGCTCGCACGCCGGGCCGGCGCATCATCCCCGGCCGCAGCGTGGTCAGGTTGTCGCGCAGCTGCGCCATCTCGCTGGCGAGGTCGGCGTCCTGCAGGGCCTGCTCCATCAGCGCGGCGAGCTCGGCGCGCTGCTCGGGGCTGAGCGAGCGCATCAGCCGCTCGGTCTCGGCCTGGCGTCGCGCGAGCTGCTCGATGAGCTCGTCGACGTCCTTCGGATCGTCCGGGAAGTACTCGCCGTGATCGCGCATGAACTGCTCGAACTGCTCGGTGGTGTCCTCGCCCTTGGCGTGGTTGGCCAGCAGCGAGTTCAGGTCGGCCAGCATGTCGCGGATGCTCTGCATCGCGGCGGGATCCGGGTTCTGCAGAGCCTCCTTCAGGCCCGCGAACTGCTGCTGCATGATCTCGTTGCGCAGCCCCTCGCTGATCTGCTCGTACAGCTGGCGCGCCTCGTCGGAGTGCCAGGAGTACTCCTTCAGGGCCTGCACGGCGGGCGCGACCGAGTCGGGGAGCGTGTCCAGCTCGAGCTCGGCGAACCGGGCCTCGTCGCTGGTCTCCGAGGCGAGCTGATCGCGCTCCAGGGCGAGCGCCTGATCGAGCTGCGCCCGCGCCCGGTCGATCGCGCCGCCGAGGTCGCCGCGCTTGCGCAGCTCCTCACGCCGCCGGCGCAGCCGCTCGCGCAGCTCGTCCAGCCCGGGCCGGTCGCCCACCCCGCGGCGGAACAGCTCGCGCAGCGCGTCGCGCACGTTGCGGCCGGAGAGCATCTCGCGGCCGACCTGCTCGACCGCCTCCCGGACGTCGTACGGCGAGGCGAGCGGGTCGGGACCCTCACGCCAGGCGCCGTAGCGGAAGCGATGCGGACGGCGGGACATCTTCAGCTGCCGTAGACCGTCGTGCCGTCGACCGACTGCTTGGAGATGCGCCGCGTCAGGTACAGGCCCTCGAGCACCAGCTCGATCGCGGCCGCGACTTGCCCGGGAGTCACGTCGTCCTCGCTCACGCCGAGCCGGCGCAGCACCGTGGAGAGCCCCTCGACCCGGCCGAACTGCTGCAGCAGCGAGGACGCCGGGACCAGTGCGCCGGTCTCGACGGTGGTGTCCTCGTCGGCGAACAGGTTGGTGAACGGCGACAGGTCGACGCCGGCCAGCCGGTCACGGAACACCGCCGCGGTCGCGTTGCGGCCGAGATGGTCGAGGATCTCGTCCTCGCGGCCCTCCTCGCCCATCTCGAACTCGAGCTTGCCGCGCAGCGTGCCGAGCACCGCCGGCAGGTCGCCGATGCGCGCGACCGGGTCGTTCTCGTCGACGATCGCGCCGCGGCGCAGCGCGGACGCCGCGACGGCCTCCGCGGCGGCGACCGCGAACCGCGCCGACACGCCCGAGCGCTGGTCGATGGCCGGCGACTCGCGCAGCTGCGAGGTCAGCTCGGCGATGACGCGCAGCAGATGGTCGGGGACGGCGGCCGCGAGCTCGGCCTCCTGGCGGATCAGCGCGACGTCCTGCTCGACGTCCTCGGGGTAGTGGGTGCGGATCTCGGCGCCGAAGCGGTCCTTCAGCGGCGTGATGATCCGGCCGCGGTTGGTGTAGTCCTCGGGGTTGGCCGAGGCCACCAGCAGCAGGTCCAGCGGGAGCCGCAGCGCGTACCCGCGGATCTGCACGTCACGCTCCTCGAGGACGTTGAACAGGCCGACCTGGATGCGCTCGGCGAGGTCGGGCAGCTCGTTGATGCCGAAGATGCCGCGGTTGAACCGGGGCAGCAACCCGTAGTGCACGGTCTGCGGGTCGCCGAGGCGACGGCCCTCGGCGATCTTCGTCGGATCGACGTCGCCGATCAGGTCGCCCACGCTGGTGTCCGGGGTCGCCAGCTTCTCGCCGTACCGCTCGTCGCGGTGCCACCAGCTCACCGGCAGGTCGTCGCCGAGCGCGGCGGCCCGCTCGATGCTGCCGCGGGTCACCGGATGGAACGGGTGCTCGTTGATCTCCGAGCCCTCGATGACCGGCGTCCACTCGTCGAGCAGGCCGACGAGGGTCCGCATCAACCGGGTCTTGCCCTGGCCGCGCTCGCCCAGCAGCACGAAGTCGTGCCCGGCCAGCACGGCGCGCTCGACCTCGGGCACCACCGTGTCGTCCATGCCGACCATGCCCGGCAGCGACGGCTCGCCGGCGCGCAGCCGGGCGATGAGGTTCTCGCGCAGCTCCTGCTTGACCGTGCGCAGGCGGTGCCCGCTGCCGCGCAGCGCGCCGACGGTCGTGTTCTCGGGTCGCTTCGTGCCTGCCATGCCCACGAGAGTATGCCGCGTCTCACAGATCGGCCACGGGTTGCCGAACGCCGCCGCGATCGCGATGCTCGACGGGGACTATCCACACGAGAGAGGGCTGAAGATGACCGGAGTTGCCGGACGACGCATCGTGGTGACCGGAGCGGGTGGCGGCCTCGGCCGCGAGTACGCGAAGCTGCTGGCCAGGGAGGGCGCCAAGGTCGTGATCAACGACCTGGGCGGTGCCCGCGACGGCTCGGGCGGCGGGTCGGCGATGGCGGACGCCGTCGTCAAGGAGATCCAGGACGAGGGCGGCGAGGCGGTCGCCAACTACGACAGCGTCGCGACCGAGGACGGCGGCAAGGCGATCGTGCAGACCTGCATCGACGCCTTCGGCGGCATCGACGGCGTGGTCAGCAACGCCGGCATCCTGCGCGACGTCTCCTACGGGAAGATGGACGCCGCCGCGTGGGACGCCGTCCAGCAGGTGCACCTGTACGGCGGGTACTACGTGACGCACGCGGCGTGGCCGCACTTCCGCGAGCAGAAGTACGGCCGCATCGTGGTCGCCACCTCGACCAGCGGCATCTACGGCAACTTCGGGCAGGCGAACTACGGCGCCGCGAAGCTGGGCCTCGTCGGGCTGATCAACACGCTCGCCATCGAGGGTGCGAAGTACAACATCAACGCCAACGCCATGGCGCCGATCGCCGCGACCCGCATGACCGAGGACCTCATGAGCGAGGAGCGCCTGCAGAGCCTCGCGCCCGAGCACGTCGCGCCGGTCGTCGGCTACCTGATGAGCGACGAGTCCACCGACACCGGCTCGGTGTTCGTCGCCGGCGGCGGCCTGGTGCAGCGCGTGGCCTACTTCGCCAGCGCGGGCCACACGTTCGACCACGTCGCGACGCTCGCGGACGTAGCGGACAACTGGAGCAAGATCGTGGACATGTCCTCCGCCAAGGAGGGCAAGCAGGTCCAGACCAGCCAGTCCTAGCCGGAGGTCGGTGAGGAGCGACAAGGTGCCTACCTGTGCAGCGTCTGGCGTGCACAAGTAGGCACCTTGTCAGTCATCGCCGGCCGACAAGCCGAGCGGTGTCAGCCGGAGAGGTCGGCCAGCGCCTGCCGGCACCACTCGACCCACGCGCGCTGGCTCGCGATGCCGGACCGCAGCACCAGCAGCTGCAGCTGGGCGGCGCGGTCGAGGTCGCCGCTGAATTGCTTGGCCTCGATCGCCTCGTACTCGGCAAGGGTCGCAAGGTGCAGCTGCAGGTGCCGCTCGAGGCCGGGGCGCGGATCGACGTCCCCGAGCGCGGCCGCGGCCCGGATGCGCACCATGAGCGGATCCCGGGCCTTGCGCGGCTCACCCGGTTCGCCGGCCCACTCGCGCAGCTCGTCGGTGCCTGCGGCGGTAACCGCGAAGACCTTCGGGTTCCCGCGCGCGGGCGGCTTGTCAGACGTGGCGACACTTACCAGCCCGTCGCCCTCGAGCTTGTCGAGCTCGCGGTAGATCTGCTGGTGGGACGCCGGCCAGAAGTACCCGATGGAGCGATCGAAGCGCCGCGCGAGCTCGATACCGGTCGAGGACTTCTCGGTCAGCGCCGTCAGGATCGCGAAGCGCAGCGACACGCTAGCCGACGAGCTCGGCCTGCTGGGTCAGGCCCTGCAGGCGCTCGCGGGCCTCGTCGTACTCGCGCCGCATGCGCGCCACGAGGTCGGCCACCGGCGGGACGTCCTTGATGACGCCGACGCCCTGGCCCGAGCCCCAGATGTCCTTCCACGCCTTCGACTTCGTGTTGCCGCCCGAGCCGAAGTTCATCTTCGACGGATCGGACTCCGGCAGCGCGACCGGGTCGAGCCCGGCGTTGATGATCGAGCCGCGCAGGTAGTTGCCGTGCACGCCGGTGAACAGGTTGGAGTAGACGATGTCGCCGGCCTGCGAGTCGACCAGCATCTGCTTGTAGCCCTGGGCGGCGTTCGCCTCCTCGGTGGCGATGAACGCCGACCCGATGTACGCCATGTCGGCGCCCGCGGCCTGCGCGGCGAGGATGTTGCGGCCGTGCGCGATCGACCCCGACAGCAGCAGCGGCCCGTCGAACCACTCGCGGATCTCCTGCAGCAGCGCGAACGGCGACTGGGTGCCCGCGTGGCCGCCGGCGCCCGCGGCGACCGCGATGAGGCCGTCGGCGCCCTTGTCGATCGCCTTGTGCGCGAAGTCGTTGTTGATCACGTCGTGCAGCACGATCCCGCCGTAGGAGTGGATCGCGTCGTACACGTCGGCGCGCGCGCCGAGCGAGGTGATCACGATCGGCACCTCGTGGTCGACGCACGCCTGGACGTCGGCGTCCAGCCGGTCGTTGGAGCGGTGCACGATCTGGTTGACGGCGTACGGCGCCACCGGCTTGTCCGGGTTGTCCGCGGCGAACTTCGCGAGCTCCTCGGTGATCCGGTCGAGCCAGTCGTGCAGGACCTCCTGCGGGCGCGCGTTGAGCGCGGGGAAGGAGCCGATGACGCCGGCCTCGCACTGCGCGATGACGAGCTCGGGGCCGGACACGATGAACAGCGGCGAGCCCACGACGGGCAGCGCGAGGGGGCGGGTGAGGATCTCCGGAAGCGGCACGACAGCTCCTTCTCGAGGGCGGGTATGCGACCCATCGTAGGAACCCGACCGCCGATTCTGCAATAAGTTGCAAAAGGGGCGGCCTGTGGCGTGGCTCACCCACCGACGGGCAGCATCGCCGCCGCCACGCTGAGCTCGGGACCCGCGTGCAGCACCGCGAAGAGCTCCGCCGGAGCCGCGATCGCGGCCTCCGGCCGGTAGCCGAGGCGGCGCAGGGCGGCGTCGTCCGCGACGCCGGCCAGCGCGCCGGAGCTGGCCCAGCAGCTCGAGCAGCGGCAGCGTGTAGATCCGGGTCGGCTCCAGCAGCGCCTCCCCGAGGGTGGTGCCGA
>NZ_WBKP01000019.1 GCF_009602465.1 Cumulibacter manganitolerans
GTCGTCCGCCGCCGCACCGCAGCAGCCGGCCGCCCGCAGCGCCGGCACCGGCGGCAGCGGAACCGCGCAGGGCGCTGTGCAGGCGGCCCTGAGCAAGCTGGGCTCGCCCTACGTCTGGGGCGCGGCCGGACCCAACTCCTTCGACTGCTCCGGGCTGACGATGTGGGCCTACGGCCAGGTCGGTGTCTCGCTGCCGCACTCCTCGAGCGCGCAGGCCGCGGCGGGAACCACCGTCCCGTTGTCGTCGCTCGCCCCGGGAGACATCGTGTGGATGCCCGGGCACGTAGGCATGTACATCGGCAACGGCCAGGTCGTGCACGCGCCGACCACGGGGGACGTCGTCAAGGTCGTCGCCCTCTCGTCGATGGGCTGGCAGAAGGGCATCCGCGTCGCGTAGCCCCCTCCGCCTCCGAGCAGCAGCCACGGCCCTCGCGGCCGTGGCTGATGCCGTCCTGCTCGGGTGCGGGGGACCGGCCCCACGCTCCCGGCCGGCCCCCGCGCCAGGAACGGTGCAGGCGCGCGTCTCCGCGCTGCTTCCCGAGGTGGATGCCCGGCTGCGCACCGGCGGGCCGCCGCCGTCCGTGGTGGCGAACGCCGACGACCCGGCGATCGCCGGCACCGGGCTGGCCGCGGTCACCGTCGCCGGCACCGGCGGGTCGCGCGCGCGCCTGGTCGTCGACCCGTCCGCGGTGGCCGGGATGCCGGCGGCTGCTCTCGACGTCCTGGTCGCGCACGAGCTGGTGCACGTGCGGCTGCAGCCGCTGACCGCGCCGTCCGCCCCGTTGTGGATGGCTGAGGGGTTCGCCGACCTGGTCGCGCTCGACGTCACCGGGGCCGACCCGGCGGGGTTCTGGGCCGCGGCGCGCTCGGGCGCCGCGCCGTCCGAGCCGCCCGCCGACGCCGCCTTCCACGCCGCGTCGCCCGCGCGGGACGCCGCGTATGCCCAGGCATGGGCGCTGTGGCGCGTGCTGGCGGACGACGCAGGCATGGCGGCGGCCCGGGAGATCTACCTGCGGTGTGCCGCGGACCCGGGCGCCTTCGACTCCGCGGTGACGGCGGTGCTCGGCCTCGGCCGTGACGCGGTGCTCAGTACCTGGACGAGCGCGCTGGAGGCGACGCCCCGATGAAGATCCTGGTCGTCACGAACGACTACCCGCCCCGGCAGGGCGGCATCCAGACCTTCGTCCGAGCGATCGTCGACCAGCTGCCGCCGGGGGACGTGACGGTGTTCGCCTCCACCTCAGACGGGGCTTCGGCGTACGACGCCGGCTCGCCGTTCGAGGTCGTGCGGCACCCGACCGCGATGCTGCTGCCCACGCCGGCGGTCACCCGCGCGGTGGTGGCGACGATGCGGCGGGTGGGCGCGGACCGGGTCTGGTTCGGCGCGGCGGCGCCCCTCGGTCTGATGGCGCCGCAGCTGCGCCGCGCCGGCGCGCGCAGGCTGGTGGGCTCGACCCACGGGCATGAGACGGGATGGGCGATGTCGCCGGGAACGCGCCAGGTGCTCCGCCGGATCGCCGCGGGCCTCGACGTCACGACGTACATCACCGACTACACCCGGGCCAGGCTGCACGGCCTGCTGGGGCCGGTCACCGACCTGCGACGGCTCTCGCCCGGCGTCGACGTCGACCGCTTCACGCCGGCGGTCGACGGCAGCGACCTCCGGGACGCCCTCGGGCTCGCCGGCAAGCAGGTCATCGGCTGCATCTCCAGGCTGGTCCCGCGCAAGGGCCAGGACGTGCTGGTGGAGGCCATGCCGCGGATCCTGCACCGGCACCCGGACGCCGCACTGCTGCTGGTCGGTGGCGGCCGGTACGCCGATCACCTGGTGCGCCGCGTCGACCGGCTCGGGCTCGCCGGTCACGTGGTGCTCACCGGGCCCCGCAGCGTCGGCGAGCTGCCCGCGGCGTACGCCGCCTGCGACGTGTTCGCGATGCCGGCCCGCACCCGGCGGCTGGGCTGGGACGTCGAGGGCCTGGGCATGGTCTACCTGGAGGCGGCCGCGACGGGCAAGCCGGTGATCGCCGGTGCCTCCGGCGGCGCGCCGGAGGCGGTGCAGGACGGCCGCACCGGTCTCGTGGTGGGTGAGCCGAGCTCGCCCGAGGCGGTCGCGGCCGCCGTCGTGGAGCTGCTCGACGACCCGGGCCGGGCGTCCGCGATGGGCGCCGCCGGGCGTGAGTGGGTCGTGCGTGACTGGACGTGGCGCCGGCAGGCCGAGGCGCTGGTGGGCATGCTCGCCGGCTAGGCCGGCGCCTTCGCGCCGGCGTACAGCTCGTCGACGCGGTCGGCGAACTCGTCGAGCACCACGCGACGCTTGAGCTTCATCGACGGCGTCAGCTGGCCGCCCTCCTCGGTGAAGTCCGTGTCGAGGACGACGAACCTGCGGATCGACTCGGCCCGGGAGACCGCCTTGTTGGCCGCGTCGACGGCCCGCTGGACGCCCTCGAGCACCACCGGGTTGCTCGCCGCCTCGGCGATCGACAGATCCCGCCGAACCCCGTGCTCCTCGAGCCAGCCGGGCAGCATGTCGGCGTCCAGCGTGACCAACGCGCCGATGTACGGCCGCTGGTCGCCCACCACGACGCACTGGCTGATCAGCGGATGCGAGCGCAGCCGGTCCTCCAGCACGGCCGGCGCGACGTTCTTGCCGCCCGCCGTCACGATGATCTCCTTCTTGCGGCCGGTGATCGACAGGTAGCCCTCGTCGTCGAGACCGGCGAGGTCGCCGGTACGCAGCCACCCGTCCTGCAGGACGGCGTCGGTCTCCGCCGGGTTGTTCCAGTAGCCCTTGAACACGTGCGGGCCGCGGACCAGCAGCTCGCCGTCGTCGGCCAGGCGCAGGCTGACGCCGGGCAGCGGGCGCCCGACGGTGCCGATGGTGTTCTCGCCCTCGCGATTGACGGCGGACACGGGGGAGGTCTCGGTCATGCCGTAGCCCTCGAACACCTCGACCCCGATGCCGCGGAAGAAGTGACCCAGCCGTTCTCCGAGCGGGGCGCCGCCGGAGACGCACGACGTGCACCGGCCGCCCAGCGCGGCACGCAGCCGGGCGCCGACCAGCCTGTCCAGCACGCCGTGCAGCAGCCGGACCCGCAGCGGGATGTGTCCGTCGGACTTGCCGCGCGACCAGGCGATCGCCGTCCTCGCCGCGAGGGCGAAGATCCTGCCCTTGCCCTCGGCGTGCGCCTTCTGCTCCGCGGAGTTGTAGACCTTCTCGAACACGCGGGGGACGGCGAGCAGGAAGCTCGGGCGGAACTCGACGAGCGAGGTCATCAGCTGCGAGACGTCCGGCTGGTGACCGATCCGCACCCGTGCGGTGAAGCCGGCGAGCTGGATGATGCGCGCGAACACGTGGGCCAGCGGCAGGAACAGCAGGGTGCTCGACCCGGGCACCAGCATCCTGTGGAGGTACTCGACGGAGTTCTTGGCGTTGGAGACCAGGTTGCGGTGCGTCAGCCGGCAGCCCTTGGGGCGGCCCGTGCTGCCGCTGGTGTACACGATCGTCGCGTCGTCGTCCGCTGGCGTCGCGGCCCGCAGCTGCGCCACCCGCTCGTCCGGGACGTCGGCGCCGAGCGCCGCGACGGTGTCGAGCGCGCCCGCCTCGATGACCCACGGCTCACCGAGCTCGGGGATCTCGCCGCGGACCTCGGCCAGCCGGGCGGCGAGCTCGGCGTTCTCCACGAAGGCGAAGCGCGCACCGGAGTCGCCGAGGATCCAGGCGATCTGCTCGGCGCTCGAGGTCTCGTAGACCGGGACGACGACACCGCGCACCGCCTGCACCGCGAAGTCGATGACGCCCCACTCGTAGCGGGTGTGGGACATCAGCGCCACCCGGGTGCCGGGCGTGACCCCGGCGGCGATCAGGCCCTTCGCCACGCCCAGGACGTCGCGGGCGAACCGCGCGTGGTCGACGTCCACCCACCGGCCGTCCGGGCCGAGCCGCGCGAACGCCGCCTCGTGGGGGTGGCTGCCCGCGAGCTCGAAGACCACGTCCGCGACGTTCACCTGGTCGGGGCACTCGTACAGCGCGGGGACCGAGACTTCTCGCAACGTGGGCTCCTCGAGGATGCGGCGCGGTGCGGCGAATCGTACTCGCCGGTCGCACCGCACCGCGGGCTGCCGCGGTGAACCAGCCAGTAGGCTGAGCGGAACGACCGATCCGGAGGAGTGCCCACCATGGTCGAGCAGTCGACACAGGCGATCGTGATCGCCGCATCACCTGAGCAGATCATGGAGGTGATCGGTGATTTCAGCGCCTACCCGGAGTGGGCCGGAACAGTGAAGTCGGCCGCCGTGACGCGCACCGACGAGAACGGCTGGGCCCGGACGGTCGACTTCGTGCTCGATGCGGGCGTCCTGAAGGACCAGTACACCCTCGCCTACGACTGGGACGACTACCCGACCGCGGTCCGCTGGAGCCTGGTCAAGGGCACCATGCAGAAGGCCCAGGAGGGGTCCTACCTGCTGCACGACCAGGGCGACGGGACGACGAACGTGACCTACACGTTGGCGGTCGACCTCGCGATCCCGATGATCGGGATGATGAAGCGCAAGGCCGAGAAGGTCATCATGGACACCGCGCTCAAGGAGCTGAAGAAGCGCGTCGAGTCGCTGTAGATGGCTACCTCGTTGCTCGTCGCAGGCCTCGAGTGCCCGCGCCACCCGGCGGTGCCGATGCCCGCGCGGGTGCTGCGGTGGCCGGAGGACGCCCCGGCGGTCGTCGAGCGGCAATGGCCCGCGCTCCGCCCGGTCCTGGCCGCGATCACCACGGCGACCGGCGTCGGCCGGGTCAGCATCGACGAGGCGGGCGCGCTGCCGCAGGCCCGGGTCGCGGCGCTGATCCTCGAGCTCGCGGCCGTCACGCCCCCGCACCCGGTGGCCGTCATCGCCGAGCCGGGCGTGCTCACCGACCTCGTCGTGCAGGCGGCGTCCCTGGGGTACGCCGAGGACCGGCTGGCCGGGTTTCCGATCGACGTCCTGACCCGGCTGCATCCCGGGTTGCGCGGGTTGCCGGCCGCGGTCGAGGTGGGCGCCGTGCTGGCGGCCGCCCGCGCGTGGAGCAGCGCACTGCGGAACCCGGATCGCTGGTCCGCGGTGACGGAGCCGGGCAGGGCGGGCGAGCGGGCCGCCCGCGTGCTGTCGCTGGCCGGCGTGCGCATCGCCGGGGCCGAGCCTCCCGAGGGAGCGGTGCGCCCGACCGACGGCGGGTTCGAGCTGCGCATCTTCGTGCGCGGCATCGTCAAGGAGGGCTTGCGCCTGTCTCGCGCGGACGACCGGCTCCTCGTCGGCATCGACGGCGTCAGCCTGCCGATCGAGCTGCCGGCGGTGCTGCGCCGCTGCCAGATCGTGCGGGCCACCACCGAGCCCGACGCGCTCGTCGTCACCTTCGTGCCCGACGAGCGCAGGTGGCCGCGGTGAGCGAGGAGCCGGAGGTCGGGTCGCTCGCGGACGAGCTGCGGGCGCTGGCTGCGGCGCTCGCCGACGAGTCGCCGGACGGCGTGGACGGGCTGCTGGACGCCATCCGGGACAAGCTCGGCGCCACCGGCGCGGACGACGACGAGCCGCCGGTCGAGCGTATCGAGATCACCTGATCCCGGCGCCGCCCGTGGGGAAGCGGGCGACGGCCGTCGAGCCGTCTCGGCCGCCGGTCAGACCCGGGACCCGTCGTCGAACGGGTCCTCGGGATGCTCGCGCAGCTGCCAGACCAGCCACCCGACGCCGGCACCGAGCAGCAGCACGCCGAGCACCAGCGACGCGGTGCCCGACAGGGGTACCGATCCGGGCGCGAACAGGGCGACGCAGCCGGCGATCATGAGCAGGATCCCGACGACGACCCGCCGGGTCGGCTTGGGCAGCGGCTCGGGGGGCGGCGGCTCGAAATGGCCCTCGTCGTCCTCGTCGAGGAGCTCGGGCTGCGCGTCCGCGGGCGCTCGCCACGGCTCGGTGGCGCGGGGCTCGGGGGACCGCGGCGCCGGGTCCACAGGACGGTCGACGTCCGTGTCGACCTCCGCCGTCGAGGCCCGCGGCTCGGTCCGCTCGACCTCCGAGGGGCCGGCGTCGCGCGGCTCGACAGGATCGCCGAACAAGGAGATCAGCTCCGCGAACCGGACGTCGACCTCGCTCGCATCGATGGCTATCCGACGTCCCGCGTAGCGGCGGTGCGCCTGGTCGGCCACCTCGGCGGCGCGTGCGTGCAGGTCCGCGTCGACGAACACCTCGCGGGTCGGAGCGCTGTCGGTCGGCGGAACGGCGGTGTAGCAGGCGATCCCGGCCTCTGCCATCGCCCGCAGCAGCTGTTCGCACTCGCGGCGGTCGACGCTGCGCAGCTTCTGATAGCGCTGCGCGACGATGCCGTTGTCGTGCTCGGGCGCGGGCTGCGCCGGCGGCGTCGTCACCGCGTCACCCCTCGCTGTGGGCGCCGATCCACCGGATCGACTCCTCGAAGATGTACGGCGCGTCGTAGTCGAGCGTCGCGACGTGGAAGGAGCGGTGCAGCAGGCGGTGGCTGACGTCGCTGCTCGCGACGCCCTCGAGCAGGATCTTCGAGGACACCGCCTCGACGACGTGATCGGTCACCGACTGGAACAGCAGCAACGGGGTCACGAAGGACGAGAGGTCCGCGCGGGCCACCGCCCAGAGCTCCTGCAGGGAGTAGGCCGCCTTGAGGGGGAGCCGGTCGTAGGCGACCTCCCGCACGCCGGGCTTCGCGATGTCGCCGGCGATGCCGGGGAACGAGCCGATGAACCGCTGGGCCAGCGGCAGCAGCCGGGCGTCCTTGCGCTGCGTGGCCAGCGACGGGTTGACCAGGACGGTGCCCACCAGCCGGTCGCCGAGGGACTTCGCGCCGGCGGGGCCGTACTCCTCGGTCAACCGGATGGCCAGGGTGCCGCCCATCGACAGGCCGGCGAGGACGATCCGCTCGCAGTGCCCGGCGAGCCGCTCGAGGGCGCGCTCCAGCTCGCCGTACCAGTCCTGCCAGCGCGTGCGGTTCATGTCCTGCCAGCGGGTGCCGTGGCCGGGCAGCCGCGGCACGCTCACCGAGTGGCCGGCGGCGGCGAGCGCCTGCGCCCAGGGCACCATCGAGGCCGGTGCGCCGCTGAACCCGTGCGAGAGCAGGACCCCGACCTGCCGCGTCGACGGTGAGTCGCCGATCTGCTCGAAGGGCTCGGCGCCGGCCAGCAAGGTCATGGCTGCTCCCGTCGTGTCGCGCGTGCGGTCGCCGGACCGCACGACGTGGTCCGGTGCCCATGATGCCCTAGAGTCGGAACGTTGGCTCCCCACGAGCACCGAAGGCGGAAACCTTGTTCTACTGGCTGATGAAGTACGTCGCGATGGGACCGCTGCTGCGGTTCTTCGGTCGGCCTACGGTGACCGGGGCGGAGCACATTCCCAAGCGCGGCGGTGCGCTGATCGCCTCGAACCATCTCGCGGTCGCGGACTCCTTCTACATGCCGCTGATGATCCGGCGGCGGGTGACCTTCCCGGCCAAGCAGGAGTACTTCACCACGCCGGGGCTCAAGGGCAAGGCCATGAAGTTCTTCTTCTCCGCGGCCGGCCAGGTGCCCATCGACCGCTCCAGCGGGACCGCCGCGCAGGCCGCGATCAACACCTGCAAGCGGCTGCTGGGCGAGGGCCACCTGGTCGGCATCTATCCCGAGGGCACCCGCTCACCCGACGGCCGGCTGTACCGCGGCAAGACGGGCGTCGCGCGGATGGCGCTCGAGACGGGCGTTCCGGTGATCCCCGTGGCCATGGTCGGTGTCGAGCAGGTGAACCCGCCGGGGTCGCGACGCTGGCGGCGAGGCCACATCCGGGTGATCTTCGGTGCACCGCTGACCTTCGACGCCCGCCCCCAGGACTCCGGCAACGCGAGCATCGAGCGGCGGATCACCGACGAGATCATGCTGGCGATCAAGCGTCTCTCGGGGCAGGAGTACGTCGACCTGTACGCCGCGAAGGTGAAGACCGTCATGGACCGGACCGGGCACGACGCCGACCGGGTCGTGCGCGACCTGGTCGCCGCCTCGAAGGCGCCGCAGCGCACGCTCGAAGACGGCTGAGCCGGATGCGCTTCTTCTACGACACCGAGTTCATCGAGGACGGCGTCACCATCGACCTGGTCTCCATCGGGATCGTCGACGAGACCGGGCGCGAGTACTACGCGATCTCCGGGCAGCACGACCCGTCGAAGGCGGGCGAGTGGGTGCGCCGGAACGTGCTGGACAAGCTTCCGTCACCGGGGCATCCGGCCTGGAAGAGCCGGGAGCGGATCCGCGAGGAGGTCCTCGCCTTCCTGACCGAGCCCGGCGAGCCGATCGAGCTGTGGGCCTGGGTGGCCGCCTACGACCACGTCGCGCTCTGCCAGCTGTGGGGCGACATGCGCGCGCTTCCGCGGGAGATCCCGCGGTTCACCCGCGAGCTCAAGCAGCGCTGGGACGATCTCGGCTCGCCCGCGCTGCCGGTCGCCGGCCCCGGGGCGCACGATGCCCTGGTGGACGCGCGGCAGAATCTCGAGCGCTGGAAGGTCATGCACGCCCTCGGCTCGTGGCCGTCCGAGTCCTGAGATCGACTCCCGTATTCTGGAATGCGGCCGTACCATCGGCTGATCCCATCACTTCCTCAGAGGAACCGGACGACCCGTGTCTGCACCGCTCATCAAGCCCGCCCGCCTCGCCGAGATCGACCGCGCATGGCGCTCTCGTCCTATCGTGCAGCAGCCGGCGTGGCCCGACCAGGCGCTTCTCGAGCGGACCGTGGCGACCCTCGAGGCGGTGCCCCCGATTGTGGCCCCGGCCGAGGCGGACCGCCTCACCGAGCAGCTGGCGGCCGTCGCCGAGGGCCGCGCCTTCATGCTGCAGGGCGGCGACTGCGCCGAGACGTTCGACAACAACACCGAGCCGCACCTGCGCGACACCACGCGCACGCTGCTGCAGATGGCCGTCGTGCTGACGTACGGCGCGGGCACCCCGGTCGTGAAGATCGGCCGGATGGCCGGTCAGTACGCCAAGCCGCGCTCGTCGGAGCGGGACTCGCTCGGGCTGCTCAGCTACCGCGGCGACATGGTCAACTCGATCGAGGCCAACGAGGCCGCGCGGGAGGCGGACGCCAACCGGCTGCTGCGCGCCTACGCCAATTCCGCCGCGGCGATGAACATGATCCGCGCCTACGCCAACGGCGGCCTGGCGGACCTGTCGGCGGTGCACGACTGGAACCGTGACTTCGTGCGGCGCTCGCCGGCCGGCGAGCGCTTCGAGCAGATCGCCCGCGAGATCGACCGGGCGCTGGGGTTCATGGCCGCCTGCGGCGTCCACGACGACGCCCTGCGGCGCGTCGACCTCTACTCGTCGCACGAGGCGCTGATCCTCGAGTACGAGCAGGCGCTGACCCGGCTGGAGGAGGACCGCGCGTACTCGCTGTCCGGGCACATGGTGTGGATCGGCGAACGCACCCGTCAGCTCGACGGCGCGCACGTCGAGTACTTCTCGCGGATCGCCAACCCGATCGGCGTGAAGCTCGGCCCGACGACCAGCCCGGACGACGCGATCGCCCTCGCGGACCGGCTCAACCCCGACAACATCCCGGGGCGGCTCACGTTCATCACCCGCATGGGCAACGGCAAGGTGCGTGCGGTGCTGCCGGCGCTGGTCGAGCGGGTCACCGCAGAGGGCCGCAAGGTGGTGTGGCAGTGCGACCCCATGCACGGCAACACCCATGAGTCGTCCAACGGCTACAAGACGCGGCACTTCGACCGGATCCTCGACGAGGTCATGGGCTTCTTCGAGGTGCACCGCGGGCTCGGCACGCACCCCGGTGGGTTGCACGTCGAGCTCACCGGTGAGCCGGTGACGGAGTGCCTCGGCGGCGCGGAGGAGCTCTCCGACGACGATCTGGCCGGCCGCTACGAGACCGCCTGCGACCCGCGCCTGAACACCACGCAGAGCCTGGAGCTGGCCTTCCTCGTCGCCGAGATGCTGCGCGACTAGGGAGTCCCGCCGCTCACTCCTGCAGCACGCTCTCGCGGATCGCCGACCTGCTGATCTTGCCGGTCGGCATCCGCGGGATCGCCTCGACGATGCGGTACTCGCGGGGCCGCTTGAACCTCGCCAGCCGCGGCGTCGCGAACCGCTCGAGCTCGGCGATCAGCTCGCCGTGGTCGCGCTGCCCGGCCGGTGCCACCACCGCGACGACCCGCTGGCCCCATTCGTCGTCGGGCAGGCCGACCACGGCCACGTCGTCCACCCCCGAGTGCTCGAGCAGCGTGGCCTCGATCTCGGCGGGGTAGACGTTGACGCCGCCGCTGAGGATGAGGTCGGTCCGGCGATCCAGCAGGAACAGCCGCCCGTCCTCGTCGAGCCGACCGACGTCGCCGATGAGCAGGGCGTCGTCGTCCCAGCTGGCGCGCGTCTTGTCGGGGTCGCCCACGTAGTCGAAGCGCTGGCTGCCGACGCTGTAGATCAGCCCCTCCTCGCCGGCCGGGACCGGCGTGCCCGCGGCGTCGCGGATCTGGATCTCGTAGCCGGCCCGCGCCCGGCCGACCGTCCCCGGCGCCTCGAGCCACTCGTCGCTGTGCACGGTCGTCACCGCCGAGCTCTCGGTCGATCCGTAGAACTCCTCCAGCACCGGGCCCCACCACTGGATCATCTGCCGCTTGACGTGCACCGGGCACGGCGCGCCGGCGTGCACGATCGAGCGGAGCGCGCGCGGGTCGAAGGCGGCCCGGACGTCGTCCGGCAGCCGCAGCAGCCGCACGAACATGGTCGGCACCATGAACGACTCGGTCATGCCCACCTCGGTGGCGAAGTCGAGGAAGCCGTCGGCGTCGAAGCCGCCGCCGGGTGGGCAGGCGACCGTGACGCCGCGGTTGAGCGCGCCGACGGCCATCGAGTTCGGCGCGGAGTGGTACAGCGGCGCGACCGCGGCGTGCACCCCCGGACCGGGGCCCAGGCGCAGCAGCTCGAGCAGCGGCCCCGCGCCGGCGATCTCCTGCTCCGGCGTCAACCCGCTGAGTGTGCGGCGGATGCCCTTCGGCTTGCCGGTGGTGCCGGAGCTGTACAGCAGGACAGACCCCGCGGTGCGCCCCTGCGGGTCGGCGTCGGCACGGCCCGTCCAGACCCGCGAGAACGCGCGTTCGCCGCCACCGGTGCTGAAGACGCGATCGGCCGCCGGTACGCCGGCGTCCGCGGCGGCGCGCGTCACGGTCGGGAGCAGGTCGTCGGAGGTGAGCACCAGGGCCGGGCGGCTGTTGCCCAGGATGTAGGCCACCTCCGGGGAGGTGAGGTGCCGGTTGATCGGCACGAAGTACCGCCCGGTGCACAGCGCCGCGAGCTCGAGGGTCAGCAGCTCCGCGCAGTTGGGCAGCACCGCGGCGACGGCGTCCCCCGGGCCGACGCCGAGGTCGTCCCAGCTCGCGGCGATCCGGTTGACGACCGATCGCAGCGCGCCGAACGTGAGCGCGCGCTCGCCGTCGATGATCGCCACCCGCTCCGGGTGCTCCTGGGCGACCGTCCACCACGTCATGGGCTGCCACCTTCCTTTCGTGCCGCCGCGCTCGCTCATCCCTGGTCCGCCCCGACGATCGCGACGAAGGAGACGCATTCGCCCGGGCCACCGCCGAGGTTGTGGGTCAGCCCGTAGCGCCGTCCTCGGGGCTTGATCTGGCGCTCCGGAGGCGCCTGGTCCCGTAGCTGCAGCCAGCACTCGTAGAGCATCCGCAGACCGGACGCACCGATCGGGTGCCCGAAGCTCTTGAGCCCGCCGTCGGGGTTGACCGGAAGCTCGCCGTCCAGCGCGTACTTGTCCGACATCGTGTCGGCGACGGCCCGGCCGCGGGCGGAGAAGCCGAGGTCCTCCATGAGCACCAGCTCGGTCGGCGTGAAGCAGTCGTGCACCTCGGCCATCATCAGGTCGTCGGCGGGACTGCTCACCTCGGCCTGCTCGTAGGCGTCGCGGGCGGAGCGGACAACCTCCTCGAACGTGGTGTAGTCGTACGCCGGGTCGTAGGTCCCCGTCCCGGGGCCCGCGGCGAACGCCAGCGCCTTCACGTAGAGCGGGTGATCGGTGTACCGGTGCGCGTCCTCGGCGCGCACGATGATCGCGGCAGCGGCCCCGTCGCTGACCCCGGAGCAGTCGAACACGCCCAGGTCGCCGGCGACCGTCGCGGCGCCGGCGATCTTCTCCTCGGAGACCTCCTGCTGGAACTGCGCGCGGGAGTTGCGGGCCCCGTTGAAGTGGTTCTTGTAGGCCACCCGCGTCATCGCGCGCTTGATCTCCTCGCGGGGGACGCCGTACTTCTCGGCGTACGCGGGCACCAGCAGCGAGAACCGGGCGGGGGCGGACAACGAGAGCGAAGTCCCGTCGTCCGGCGGGTTGGCGCGCGTCAGGCCCGAGTAGCCGGAGTCCTTGAGCTTCTCGACGCCGACGGCCATCACGACGTCGTACGCGCCGGAGGCGACGGCGTAGCAGGCGTTGCGGAACGCCTCGGAGCCGCTGGCGCAGAAGTTCTCCACCCGGGTGACCGGCTTGTAGTCGAGCTTGAGCGCCGACGACAGCATCATCCCGGAGTAGCCGGAGGTCAGCGTGCCGAGCCAGTAGGCGTCGATGGCGTCCCGCCCGACGCCGGCGGAGTCGAGCGTCTCGGTGACCGCGTCCACGATCAGGTCGTCGGCGGACTTGTCCCAGTGCTCGGCGAAGCGGGTGCACCCCATTCCCACGATCGCCACCCGGTCCTTGATTCCGTGCGAGCTCATGGCGCCGTTCCTTCCACGATGGGCCGTGCTTTCCAGAAGTAGTTGTGGATCCCGCCGGCGTCGGAGACGCGGCGGAAGGTGAACCGGACCCGCTGGCCGACGTGCACCGTCTCGGGATCGCAGTCGGTCAGCTCGCACGAGAAGCGGCCGCCGCCGTCGATGTCGAGCACGACGCCGATGGTCGGCGGCGCGGGGGAGTACGCGAGGTGGTCGATCGTGTAGGTCGCGATGCGCGCCTGCTCGTCGGCCATCTGCTCCTCGCGCATCGTGTCGACGCTGTGGCAGGACAGGCAGACTCGTTGCGGCGGCAGGTGCCGCGTGCCGCACTTCTCGCAGGTGCTGCCGACGAACCCGTACTTCCAGCCGGTCCCGCGGAACGCGGCCGGCGCGACGGCGCGGTCGGGGCTCGGCCGGCGCGGCGCCGGCCGCTGGAGCTCGCCCTTCCAGGTCAGGAAGCTCGCGTAGCTCAGCGACGCGTCGCCGGCGGCGAGCTGCGCCGCGATCGGCTCGGGCCGGCGGGCGCGCGCGATGGCGTCGGTGGCCCTCAGCAGGAGGGTGTCCGCGCCGTCGGCCAGCACGGTCACCGCGAGCGTGTCGCCGGGGCGGGCGTCGTCGAGCATGGCGGCCAGCAGCAACCCGGGATGAGCGGCGCCGGCGAAGCCCATCCGGTCGCTCAGGTCGTCGACGAGCACGCCCTCGGCCAGCCCCAGGCCTTGCGTGAAGCGTCTCGCGGCGCGGGGTGACAGCCCGGTCACGGCCCAGTGGTCGACGTGCGCCGCCTCGAGGCCGGCGGCCTGCAGCGCCCGGTCGGTCGCGCGTTCGGCGAGTCCGGCGTAGATCTCCTCACCGAAGCGCTCCTCCCAGGTCTGCGCCCACGGCTCTCCCGGCGCGCGCCACCGGTCCAGGAACTCCGAGGTCGCCGCCCCCGTCCCGAGCACTTCGGCGAGCACGTCGCCGCGACCCACCACGAACGCGGCCGCGCCGTCCCCGCCCCCGGACTCGTCGGCGGAGCCGGCCGGGCCGGTGCGGGTATCGGCGATCGCCACCAGGGCGCCGCCCGGGCGGTGCAGGGCGCCGATCAACGCCCCGACGGCGCTGCGCACCGACCCGCACTGGTCCTCGGCGCGGACGTGCTCGGGCAGCCCGAGGACGGCGTGCAGAGCCGTGGCGTTCGTCCGGTCGGCGTACGGCGGGAAGGAGCTGCAGAAGACGACGCTGCCGACGTCGCTGGGCCGCGCGCGGAGCGCGGCCCGCGCCGCCTCCGCGGCCATGGTCGTGGTGTCCTCGTCGTACGAGGCCACGGCCCGGGTACCGCGACCGGCGGCGCCGCCCAGGACCGCGGCGATCGCCGAGCGGCGCAACCGCCGGTAGGGCACGTACCCGGCGTACGCGAGGATGCCGACCGGATCGCTCATGATCGTCCTTTCGTCCTCGACGCCGGCCGCCACGAGCAGCGCGGGCGGCCCGGTCGAGGTGACGCGCGCGGTCGGTCCGGAGCGAGCACCGCGCTGCTCGGGACATTAACGGCTGGTGGCCTCGTTGAACAGGTTCTCCCTGGCTACGGCGTCGGCGGCGCGGCGCGGGCCGGGTCGGGCGGGTCACCGGTGTGCAGCAGCGGCAGCACCCGCCGCGCCACCACCTCCGACAGCACCACGATGCTGTTCGAGCGGGTCACGCCGTCCACCGTGTCGACCGCCAGCAGCGCCTGCTGCAGGCCCTCGTGCGACCGGGCGGCGACCTTGCAGAAGACGTCGTGGTCACCGGTGGTCGCGTACGCCTCGATGACCTCCGGGACCTGCTCCAGCCCGCGGCGGACGTCCTCGAGCCGGCCCTGCGCGATCTGCAGCGACACGAACGCGTGCACCGCGAACCCCGCCGCGGCCAGGTCCACCTGTGGCTCGTAGCCGCGGATCACGCCCGCGTCGACGAGCCGGGCCAGCCGGGACGTGACGGTGCCGCGCGCGACGCCGGCGAGCCGGGAGAGCTCCAGGTCGCCGATCCGGGGCCGCTCACTCAGCAGGGCCAGCAGGCGCAGGTCGAGATCGTCGAGACGCATCGAGCTCGCCGCCTTTCACCGGGACGCTGGGCAGATTGCACAGCCCATCGTCGCCGGGCTGCGCCGCACTGCGCAACCGGTGCATCGCCCCCCAGCGTCGGTTGTGGCCCGTTCCGGTGCGGACTTACAGTCGCCCGAGCACGGCCCGCGAGGGGCCGGCCACGGCCGGGAGCGAAGCATGACCCTCCACGACACCCTCACCGATCAGGAGAAGCTCGCCGGCCTCGGCCTGGACGAGCTCAAGCAGCTGGTCGGTCTGGTCGAGTACGACGAGGATGCCGATCCGTTCCCGGTGACCGGGTGGGACTCGGTGGGCTGGATCTGCGGCAATGCGACGCAGGCGGCGCTGTACTACCAGCTCGCGTTCGGGATGGAGCTCGTCGCCTACCGCGGGCCCGAGCAGGGCTACCGCGACCACCATTCGTACGTGCTGCGCAGCGGGGCGGTGCGGTTCGTGCTGCACGGCGCGGTCGATCCGCACAGCGAGCTGATCGCGCACCACGCCCGGCACGGCGACGGGGTGGTCGACATCGCGCTCGAGGTGCCGGACGTCGACAGATGCATCGCGCACGCCACGCGGGCGGGGGCCCGCATCGTCGCCGCGCCCCAGGACGCCACCGACGAGCACGGCACCGTCCGGACGGCCACGATCGCGACGTACGGCGACACCCGCCACACGCTGGTGGACCGGTCGCGGTACGGCGGGCCGTACCTGCCCGGCTATGTCGCGCGGACGTCGACCGTGCGCCGCGCCGAGGGTGCCCCGAAGCGGCTCTTCCAGGCTCTCGACCACGTCGTCGGCAACGTCGAGCTGGGGCGGATGGACAGCTGGGTGCACTTCTACAACTCGATCATGGGCTTCACGAACATGGCCGAGTTCATCGGCGACGACATCGCCACCGAGTACTCGGCGCTGATGAGCAAGGTGGTCGCCAACGGCAACCACCGGGTCAAGTTCCCGCTCAACGAGCCCGCTCCCGGCAAGCGCAAGAGCCAGATCGACGAGTACCTGGAGTTTTATCAGGGCGCCGGCACGCAGCACCTCGCGCTGGCCACCAACGACATCCTCGCGACGGTCGATGCATTGCGCGCGAACGGGATCGAGTTCCTGGACACCCCGGGCTCGTACTACGAGGACCCTGCGCTCCGCGCGCGGATCGGTGAGGTGCGGGTGCCGATCGACGAGCTGCAGGCCCGCGGCATCCTGGTCGACCGGGACGAGGACGGCTATCTGCTGCAGATCTTCACCAAGCCCATCGGCGATCGCCCGACGCTGTTCTTCGAGCTGATCGAGCGGCACGGCTCGCTCGGCTTCGGCAAGGGCAACTTCCAGGCGCTGTTCGAGGCGATCGAGCGGGAGCAGGAGCGGCGCGGCAACATCTAGCGCGCGCTACGACGCGAGGAACAGCGCCCATCCGCCGGCGACCAGCAGCAGGCTAACCATGGCGAGGCGCACCTCCCAGTCACCCGGCGCGGACACCTCCTCGGAGATCACCTTGCCCAGGTTGCGCAGCAGGCCGAGGACGGTCAGGCCGGCGAGCAGCTCGAGGATGAACCCGACGCCCGCGAGGCGATGCGTCGTCCCGCCGACGGTGAACACCAGAAACGCGATGACGCTGCCGAGCCAGGCCAGCGCCAACGCTGCCGCGACGGCGCGCCAACCGCCGGACAGCGTGGGGGTGTGGCTCATCGGTCAGCTCCGCTCGGTAGTCGATCCTCGCCCGGACGGTCCATCCTCCGCCACGGGGACGACAGAGCGGTCACCGGACCGACCAGGACGACGCCGTGATGTCGTCGACGCCGACGGTGCCGCGATCGGCGACCCATCGGGTCAGCGTGTCCCGCACGGGGGCTCCGGAGTGGATCACCGGATTCCCGGCGGTGTGGGGGAAGCCGCCCCCGCCGGACGCGCGGTAGTCGGTGAGCGCGAGGACCAGGCGCTCGTGCGGATCCGGCTCCCGGCCGTCGATGCGTAGACCGGAGATCCGTTGCCCGACCGGGGCCATCCGGTGCACCAGATAGCCGACGTCGTGACCGGCGGCGCCGACCGCGTCGAGGTTGAAGTCGGGGAGCGTGTCGTCGCCGTAGTAGCGCGTGTTGTGCTCGAGATACGCGGTCAGCTCGCGCGCCGTCATCACGACCGCCTGCAGGACGTTGTCGAACCGGCTCAGCCGGAACATGTCGCGCACGCTCACCGCTCCGGCGGCCAGCCCGTCGTGCTGGAACGCGATCGCCGAGGCGGACAGGACCGGGAGGCCGGCCCACCGCGAGCCGGTCAGCGCCCGTTCGACGGCCTCCGCCTGCGCGTGGTTGACGAGGTCCACGCACGGCGAGGGGCCTAGCCGGACCGGTCGAGCGGGGATGTCCGTACGGGCGTGGCCGACGACGTCCGTCAAGCGCGCCAGGGTGCGGTCGTGGTCGGCGCGCACGGCCGCGGCGACGCGCGGGTCGGCGGCCATCGACTCGACCGGCAGCGAGGCGACGGCGCTGCGCGTCACCCGGACCGCGCCGTCGACGCGGTCGACGTCGAGGTCGATGCGCCCCAGGCGCAGCCCGAGGCTGCCGGCCTCGACGTACGGCACGCGAGCGCCGTCCGGCCCGGGCTCGTGCCCGTGCACGTCGACGTGCAGGTGGCCCAGCAGCACCGCGTCGATGCCCGGCACCTCCGCGATGAGCCGACGGCCGTCGTTCTCCGGCCAGGGCAGGGCCGAGCCGTACGTCGAGGACGGGCCCAGACCGCTGTGGCAGAGCACCACGACCAGGTCGGCGCCGTCCGCCCGCAGCCGCGGGACGGCGGTGCGCGCGCACTCGACGATGCCCTCGGCCGACGCGCTGCCGGCGAGCTGACGGGCGTTCCAGACGAGGGTCCCCGGCGTGCTCAGCCCGAGCACGCCGACCCGGATGCGGCCGAGCGCCGGCGTGTCGACGTCGATCATCGTGCTGCTGCCGATGCCCGGCAGCCCGGCGAAGTTGGCGGCCAGCACCGGGTGCGCGCAGTCGGCCACGTAGCGGGCGAGGACGGCGGTCCCGAAGTCGAGCTCGTGGTTGCCCAGGCAGGCAGCGTCGACACCGAGCACGTCGAGCGCCGCGGCGACCGGATGTCGACCCAGCGGTGAGCGGGCGGCCAGCGACACCAGCGGCGTGCCCTGGATGGAGTCGCCGACGTCCAGCAGGAGCACGTGCGGCTCGGCGGCCCGGATCTGCCGGACCAGCGTCGAGACCCGCGCCAGGCTCCCGCCGGTGGCCGGGGGAGCGTCGGCCACGTAGTCCCAGTCGAGGATCGCGCCGTGCGAGTCGGTGATTCCCAGGAGCGTGAGCCGGGTGCCGCCCGGGCGCGCAGGACGGCCGACGGTGGGAGCGAGGTCGGGCATCCGGTAATGGTGCCAGGTCGGCGCGGTGGCGCGCGGCGGCGTACGTTGGTGGTTACGACGCCCCCGGGTTACTGATCGGTAACCTCGGAGGCGCCGTCATCGTGCCGCGGCGCCCGCGATATTTTCGACGGAAGCGGCGCACGGCGTCACTGCTGCAATCGCCACCCGGCGTACGCCGGAACGGCTCCACTGCTCACAGGAGGTTCGGCTGACGATGAAGATCGTCGTACTCGCGAAGCAGGTGCCCGACTCGGGCAACCCGCGCACGCTCACCGACAATGACAAGACCGTCGACCGCGAGAACGCGGACCTGGTCCTCAACGAGATGGACGAATACGCCATCGAGGAGGCCCTGAAGATGAAGGAGGCCTTCGACGGCGAGGTGACCGTCCTGTCCGTGGGACCGGCGACCGCTACCGACACCGTCCGCAAGGCGCTGCAGATGGGGGCCGACAAGGGCGTGCTCGTCACCGACGACGCCATCGCCGGATCCTGCGCGGTCGGCACCGCGAAGGTCATCGCCGCTGCGCTCGGCAAGCTCGAGTGGGATCTGGTGCTCTCCGGCGCCGAGGCCACCGACGGCCGCGTGTCGGTCATCCCAGCGATGCTCTCCGAGCTCACCGGCGCCACCCAGCTCACCGGCGCCCGCAGCATCGGCATCGAGGACGACGTGGTCACCATCGAGCGCCAGGTCGACGGCGGCTTCGAGGTCGTCCAGGGCCAGATGCCCGCGATCATCTCGGTGTGGGACACCATCAACGAGCCGCGCTACCCCTCGTTCAAGGGCATCATGGCGGCGAAGAAGAAGCCGATCGACCAGTGGTCGCTGGCCGACGTGGACGTCGACGCGTCCGAGGTCGGGCTGGAGAACGCGACCTCCGAGGTCCTCGAGGCCGCGCCGCGTCCGCCGCGCCAGGCCGGCGAGAAGGTCGTCGACGAGGGCGACGGGGGCACCAAGCTCGTGCAGTACCTCGTGAGCCAGAAGCTCGTCTAGGCAAGGAAAGGAAGAAAACCCCATGGCTGAAGTACTTGTTCTTGTCGAAACCCAGGACGGCGAGCTGAAGAAGGCGACCGGAGAGCTGCTGACCGCGGCGCGCACCATCGGTGAGCCCTCGGCCGTCGTCCTCGGCCCCGCCGGCACCGCCGACGCCATCGCCTCGGCGCTCGCGGAGGCCGGTGCGGAGAAGATCTACGTCGCCGAGGGCGACGACGTCGCCGGCTACTCGGTGGCGCCGAAGGCCGAGGTGCTCGCGCAGCTCGTCTCCGAGAAGTCGCCGGCCGCCGTGCTCATCGCCTCGAGCCAGGACGGCAAGGAGATCGCCGGCCGCCTCGCGCTGAAGACGGGCAACGGCCTGCTCACCGACGCCGTCGACGTCGACGCCGACGGCGTCGCCACCCAGTCGATCTTCGCCGGTGCGATGACCGTGAAGTCGAAGGTCAAGGGCCCGGTCGCGATCATCACGGTGCGTCCGAACTCGATCGCCGCCCAGCCGCAGGCCGGCGCCGGCGCGCGTGAGGACGTGCAGGTGCAGATCTCCGACGCCGCCAAGCGCTCGGCGATCCTGGACCGCGTCGAGGAGTCCACCGGCTCGCGTCCGGAGCTCACCGAGGCCAACATCGTGGTCTCCGGTGGGCGCGGCGTCGCGTCGGCGGAGAACTTCAAGGTCATCGAGGACTTCGCCGACTCGATGAAGGCGGCCGTCGGCGCCTCGCGCGCCGCCGTCGACTCCGGCTTCTACCCGCACCAGTTCCAGGTCGGGCAGACCGGCAAGACGGTTTCGCCGCAGCTGTACGTCGCGTGCGGCATCTCCGGTGCCATCCAGCACCGCGCCGGCATGCAGACCTCGAAGACGATCGTCGCGGTCAACAAGGACCCCGAGGCGCCGATCTTCGAGCTCGCCGACTTCGGTGTCGTGGGCGACCTGTTCAACGTCGTCCCGCAGGCGACCGAGGCGGTCAAGGCGCGCAAGTAGCCCTCGGGCGTACGTCGCTCAGCGGACCTGAAGCGGGGTTCGCCGGCAGCAGCGGGGAAGTTTCCCCGTTCTCGCCGGCGAACCCCGCTTTCGGCGTTGCGGAGGCCGGCCGCTCAGCCCGGCTTGCGGCAGCTGAAGATCACCGTGCCGGGCACCAGGGCGCCGCGCTCGGGGGACCACTGGCCCCAGGTGACGTCGCGGCCCGGCGTCCACTCGGGCTCGATCAGGTCCTCCAGCACGAAACCGGCCGCCACGATGTCGCGCACCCGCTGGCTCATCGTGCGGTGCGTCTCGACGTAGGTCGCCCGGCCGGCGTCGTCGATCTCGACGTAGGCCGCGGGATCGAAGTACGACGAACGGACCGTCAGGTCGGCCGGGTCGGGGGAGTCCGGCAGCACCCAGCGGATGGGGTGGTTGGTCGACCACACAAACCGGCCGCCGGGGCGCAGCACCCGGTGGACCTCCCGCATCACCAGCTCGGGGGCCGCGACGAACGCGATCGCGCCGAACGCCGAGACCGCGAGGTCCATCGACGCCTCGGCGAGCGGGAGCGCGGTCGCGTCGGCCTGCACGAGCGGTACGTCGATCCCCGTTCGGCGGTTCGCGGCGGCGGCGTGCCGCAGCATCGCTCCGGAGAGGTCGAGCCCGACCGGCCGGGCGCCGTGCGCGGCCAGCCAGCGGGCGACCGGCGCGGACCCGCAGCCCACCTCGAGGACCCGGGCGCCGCGCAGCGTCGCCGGGTCGCCCAGTAGCCGGGCCTCACCCTCGCGCAGCCCTTCGGGGCACCACAGGAAGTCCACCTCGCCGAGGTCGGCGACGTGCTCGCCGAGGTAGTTGTCGGCGTCGACGTCCCACCAGTGCCGGGCGGCGCGCCGGGCCTCGTCGGCACCGACCGCACGCTGCTGGACGCCGGCGAGCCGGCCGAGGCCGCTGGGCGGAGTGAGAGTCACGCGCTCAAGCCTAGGCGCGGAGGAGTGGGCGGCGACGGAGCCCAAGGAGGTGCGCCGGTTCGCGCAATTCTGTGAATTGTCGTCTGGAGCGTGCGCTAGTCTCACGTCATCGGTCGAGTCGAATCACTAGGAGTGCCCGTGCGACGAATCTGGGTTTCTGCGGTCGTGTCGCTACTCGCGTTGACCGGATGTTCGTCCCCCGGTGGAGGCGACTCGACAGCATCCCCGTCCAGCAAATCTCAATCCGCGTCGCCGACAGGCGTTGTCCAGTCTGTGGAATTGGACGACGGTGGCGTCTATTGCGGGAGCGACGCTTGTATTGCCTTTAGGGATAAAGCAGCAGAATTGGCGAACTGTCTCGAGGGCGCAAATGGGTACTGTCTGGACGAAATGTCTGAGGCGTACCTAGCCGCTGAAGCTCTTGCGGAGGCGCCCGAGAGCTACTGGTCGACGAAGACAACTGATGGTGTTTCCTCGCTCCTCGCGGCTGCGATCGAGGCCACCGACGCCGTGACGGCGGAAAAGTGTTACAAGAAGCCCCCGGGGGACACAGCCTGCATGAAAGTCGTCGAGACCGCAGGGGAGGCATACCGAGCTGCTAATGCCGTCATGGCCGAGCTCCCCGCGCCGACCACCAGCGCCGCCCCAAGCGCCAAGCCAAGCGCCGCGCCGGCACCGCCCGCGGCGCCGATGACCGGCTCAGGAGACAGCGTTTTGCCCGTATCCATACCGGGCATCTCAGCACTAATCGTTGCGTACGATGGTGGGAGTAACTTCGTCGTCAAAACGGACACAAATGACCTACTGGTCAACACCATCGGTTCTTACAAGGGCACCGTCGCTGTCGGCTTGGACGGAAAGCCCGTCGGCAATCTGATCATCAACTCCAGCGGGCCGTGGAGTGTCCAGGTGGTGCCCCTCGCGTCGATCGAGATGCGTGCGCTACCCACAAGCGGCACAGGCGACAGCGTGTTTCTCCTGGGTCAGGCGCCAGGGGCGGTTCCGTTCTCGTGCATCAGTTGCCAGCACAACGTGGTGCTCCGGTTCATATCGACTAAAAGCAGTCAACTTTTGGTCAATGCGATCGGTTCGTACAGCGGCACGCTGTTTATCCAGGGATATGGGTTAGTCGTGATTAGGGCAGATGAAGCCTGGACGATGGGGTGACCCGATGGGTTGTGGCCCCATCCCTACGACAACGGTTCTGTATATCAGGTCCGCAGCAGGGACCGCAGCGTGCCGATCGTGTCGGCGTCCGCCGGCGGCTTGTCGTCGCGGTACCGCTTGACCCGCGCGAACCGCAGCGCGACGCCGCCGGGATAGCGCGAGGACGCCTGGACGCCGTCGATCGCGATCTCGACCACGAGCTCCGGGCGCAGGAACACCGCGTGCTGCGTCCGGCGCGTCTCGTACTGCGGGAAGGTGGCCGTCTGCCACCGCAGGAGCTCGTCGGTCAGCCCCTTGAACGTCTTGCCGACCATCACGAATTCTCCGGGCTCGCCGTAGTCGCCCGCGGGGTCGAGCGCCCCGAGGTGCAGGTTCGACAGCCAGCCACGCCGCCGCCCCGACCCCCACTCGGCGGCCAGCACCACCAGGTCGTAGGTGTGCACCGGCTTGACCTTCAGCCATGCCTTGCCGCGGCGGCCCGCGGCGTACGGGCTGTCGACGTCCTTGATCATCACGCCCTCGTGACCGGCCGCGAGCGCCTCGTCGAGGACCCGCGCGGCTTCGTCGGCGTCGTCGGTGACGGCGCCGTCGATCAGCAGGTCGGGGGCGAGCCGGGTCAGCTCCTCGCGCCGGCGGCGCAGCGGCTCGTCGATCAGGTCCCGACCGTCGACGTGCAGGACGTCGAAGAACCGGGGCGCGAGCAGCTCGGCGCGCGGAGCGCTCGCGCCGAACCGACTCATGGTCTCCTGGAAGGGTCGGGGCGCCCCGTCCTGGTCGAGGGTCAGCGACTCGCCGTCGAGGATGACGTCGGAGCACGGGAGCGCGCGCGCCGCGTCGACGATCTCGGGAACCCGGCCGGTGACGTCGGCGAGGGTGCGGGTGAACACGCGGACGTCGGTCCCGCGCCGGTGCACCTGGATGCGGGCTCCGTCGAGCTTGTGCTCGACGGAGGCCGGACCGTCGACGACCCGGAGGCCGTCGCCGACGTTCGCGGCGGTCGAGGCCAGCATCGGCTGCACGGGGACGCCCACGGCCAGGCCGATGCCCGCCACGGCGTCCGGCTCGAGCAGGGCGCGGGCGATCGTGCCGCCGAGGGAGCCGCCGAGCATCACCGCCCGGCGCACGGCGTCCTTGGGCAGGCCGGCCGCTGCCGCGGCCGCGTCGACGAGCACGCCCTCCAGCGCCCCGGTGCGCACCTCGCCGCCGAGGACGCGCATCAGCAGGTCCTGCTCCGGCTCCGTCGCGGCGGTGAAGAGCCCGGCCAGCACGGCGCTGCGGGCCGCTGCCGATCCGCTCCCGCCGAGCGCCGCGTACCGCTCGAGCGCGCGGTCCAGATCGCGCACGGTCAACGACGGGGCGCCGGCGGGCGATGCGGCGGCGCGGGCGGTCTGCAGGCCGCGCCAGCCAATGCCGACGCGGCCCTGCCGGGGCCGCCCGAGCAGCACGCCGACCAGCGCCTCCACCTCGTCCGGGCGAGCGGACGCCAGCAAGGTCGCGAGCGCCGCCGTCTTCGCGGTGCGCGAGCGGGTCGCCGCCACGTCGCTCAGGACGGCGTCCACGTGGGCGAGGCTGGTTCCGTCGGCGGCAGTCGTCATGCGCCTCATCCTGCCCGGGGTTGTGAGCCACCGCACCGGCGGTACGCCGGGGCCACCTAGCCTGGGGTGGACAAACTGCGTACGATGAACAATGCGCTACAGGTCTGCGCTGCCTCGGAATGGAGCAGGCCGTGCCCGACGTCCGCCGTCGCATCGCGCGAGCCTCCTGAACCACCGGACCGGTTCGCGTCGCCGCTGGCGGCCCGTCGTCAAGGGACCTGGCGCGCGACCACAGTCCGATATCCATGTCCGGAGCAACCTTCTACATGACCGCTACTACCGCGAGCGCCACGACGACCCCGCAGGTCGCCATCAACGACATCGGCTCGGCCGAGGACTTCCTCGCCGCCGTCGATGCCACCATCAAATACTTCAACGACGGGGATATCGTCTCCGGCACGATCGTCAAGGTCGATCGCGACGAGGTACTGCTTGACATCGGTTACAAGACCGAGGGCGTCATCCCTTCCCGTGAGCTGTCCATCAAGCACGACGTCGACCCCAACGAGGTCGTCGAGGTCGGCGACGAGGTCGAGGCTCTGGTCCTGCAGAAGGAGGACAAGGAAGGCCGGCTGATCCTGTCGAAGAAGCGCGCTCAGTACGAGCGGGCCTGGGGCAAGATCGAGGAGCTCAAGGAGAAGGACGAGCCCGTCACGGGCACCGTCATCGAGGTCGTCAAGGGCGGCCTCATCCTCGACATCGGTCTGCGCGGCTTCCTGCCGGCGTCGCTGGTCGAGATGCGCCGCGTGCGCGACCTCCAGCCGTACGTCGGCAAGGAGATCGAGGCCAAGATCATCGAGCTCGACAAGAACCGCAACAACGTGGTCCTGTCGCGCCGCGCCTTCCTCGAGCAGACCCAGTCGGAGGTCCGCAGCGAGTTCCTGCACCAGCTGCAGAAGGGCCAGGTCCGCAAGGGCGTCGTGTCCTCGATCGTCAACTTCGGCGCGTTCGTCGACCTCGGTGGCGTCGACGGCCTGGTGCACGTCTCGGAGCTGTCCTGGAAGCACATCGACCACCCGTCCGAGGTCGTCGAGGTCGGCAACGAGGTCACCGTCGAGGTTCTCGAGGTCGACCTGGACCGCGAGCGCGTCTCGCTGTCGCTGAAGGCGACCCAGGAGGACCCGTGGCGGCAGTTCGCCCGGACCCACCAGATCGGCCACGTCGTGCCCGGCAAGGTCACCAAGCTGGTTCCGTTCGGCGCGTTCGTCCGCGTCGAGGACGGCATCGAGGGCCTGGTGCACATCTCGGAGCTGGCCGAGCGCCACGTCGAGATCCCCGAGCAGGTGGCGCAGGTCGGCGACGAGATCATGGTCAAGGTCATCGACATCGACCTCGAGCGTCGCCGCATCAGCCTCTCGCTGAAGCAGGCCAACGAGGGCGAGGGCGGCGAGAAGCCGGAGTTCCACCCCGAGGCCTACGGCATGGAGGCCCAGTACGACGAGCAGGGCAACTACATCTACCCCGAGGGCTTCGACGCCGAGACCCAGGAGTGGCTGCCCGGCTACGAGCAGCAGCGCGAGAACTGGGAGCGGGAGTACGCCGCGGCCCAGGCTCGCTACGAGGCCCACATCAAGCAGATCGACGAGGCCAAGGCGGCCGATGCCGAGGCCGCGATCGAGCAGGGCACCGGCGGCTCGTTCTCCTCGAACAGCGAGTCCGGCTCGGGCACGCTCGCCTCGGACGAGGCACTGGCCGCGCTGCGTGAGAAGCTGGCCGGCGGCCAGTAGCACCTCCGCGACACACGAGAAGACCCCCACCCGCTCGGGTGGGGGTCTTCTTGTCGTAGTGAGCGGCGACCGACGAGGCCGGCCGCGTCGCGGGAGGCGGTGCGCTACAGGGACATGATCAACGCGAACGCCGGGCGGGCGTGCTGGCCGGTCTGGCGCATCCAGTCCAGCGAGTGACGCGAACGGCTCACGCTGAACATGTGCCACCAGCGCCGCGGGCGGACCCGCATGGCGTAGTAGTCACGGGTGGCCGCCAGCTCGCGGCAGTACACGCGGTCGCCGCGGCCGAAACGGTGCCGGCCGGCACGCTGATGGGGAAGCGCGTGTCGCGACATGGGGCCCCCTTTGTGAGGGTCGGAAGGGATTGCACAGGTCGCTTACTAGACTAGGTCCGGCCGGCCCCGGGCCCGGCGCAACACGCCGGACCGATCCCACCAGTATCCGGGTGTCGCAGCGGACACACTGGTCACACGACGTACGAAGCGGAGACAGCGGATGCTGAACATCGGACTGACCGGCGGTATCGGCGCGGGCAAGAGTGCCGCCAGCGCGGCGCTGGACGCGATCGGCGCGACGATCGTAGACGCCGACAAGATCGCCCGTGAGGTGGTCGAGCGGGGCACCGTGGGGCTGGACCGGGTGCGCGCCGAGTTCGGCGACGCCGTCCTGGACGCCGAGGGCGCGCTCGACCGCCCGGCGCTGGCCGCCGTGGTCTTCAACGACCAGGCGGCCCTGGCCCGGCTCAACGCCATAGTGCATCCGCTCGTGCGGGCCCGCAGCCAGGAGCTGGTCGAGGCGGCCGGCCCGGACGCCGTCATCGTCCACGACATCCCGCTGCTCGCCGAGGGCTCGATGGCGCCGTCGTTCCACCTCGTAGTGGTCGTCCACGCGCCGGAGGAGCTGCGCGTGCAGCGGCTGACGACGGCGCGGGGCATGGACCGCGCCGATGCGCTGGCCCGGATCCGGGCGCAGGCCGACGAGCAGTCGCGGCTCGCGATCGCCGACGTGGTGCTCGACAACGCCGGGTCGCTCGAGAGCCTGGGGGAGCAGGTGGCCCGGCTGTGGCACGAGCGTGTCACGCCGTACGCCGAAGGACTGCGTGAGCACCGTCCCGCGCTGGTGCGGATCGCCCCGCGAGAGGGAGCCGCACAGCGCGAGCTGGCCCGGCTGGCCTACGCCGCGCGGTCGGTCGGCGGCTCCGCCACGCTGGCCGGCCAGCACGTGCAGCTCTCCGGCGCCCCCGAGCGGCTGCGCGCGGCGCTCGCCGCGGCCGGCTGGTTCGGCGACCCGACGTTCTCCTCCGCCGACCCGGCGGCGCTGCTCACGGCACACATCGTGGACGCAACCGGCCAGGTCACGGCCGGTGGATGAAACCCGCACGGGTAGTGTTGCGTCACAGGCATCGCCTGGGCGCCACTCGGGATCGGGCAAACATCGAAGGGTTGTTCTCGTGTCAGCAAAACTCACCACGACCAAGAAGATCGCGGGTGTGGCCAGTGCCTTCGCCGTGCTGTTCGCAGGAGCCGCCTGCACGAAGCAGGTGACCGGAACGGCTACCGCGGCGCCGCACTCGGAGAAGACGACCGAGAAGACCACCGAGAAGTCCAGCAGCAAGTCCAGCAGCAAGTCGGGGAGCAAGACCTCCTCGGAGGACAGCACGAGCGAGTCCTCGAGCGGCGGCAACGGCGGCGGGACGGCCGCGGCCCCCGAGCAGCCCTACTCCTACACCGACGGCACGACGGTGAAGCTGGACGCCGCGACGGAGAAGAACGACATCTCCGGGCTGCTCAGCAACGAGGTGGGCCGAGTGCTCACCTTCCACGTGGACAACAAGTCGAAGTACACCCTCGACCTGAGCTCCACGGCGACGTACGCCGAGGTCGACTGCGAGGGCAGCTCGGAGTACGTGTTCCCCAGCGAGCCGATCGGCGGCCCCGAGCAGCTCTCCAGCGGCCAGAAGGGCGACTATCAGCTGTACGTCGGCGTCAAGAAGGCCGACGTGGGAAAGACCTGCACGATCACCTTCCCGTTCAAGACGACGGACTCCGGGGTCACCGTCGACGAGGCGACGTTCTCGATGAAGGTGAGCTAGCCTCAGCCGCCGACCGAGGCCGACCGGAGCGATCCGGTCGGCCGCGCTCGTTCCGGGCAACCCGCGCGCGCGGCGCCCGCGATCGGCTGGTAGAGTTCTCCTTCGCACCTGGGCGATTGGCGCAGTGGTAGCGCACTTCGTTCACACCGAAGGGGTCACTGGTTCGAACCCAGTATCGCCCACCAGAACCGCAGCCCCCGGCGTCCCGAGCAGGACGCCGGGGGTTTCGCGTATGCAGCGCCCCCGCGGATCGACAGGGCGCCACCGGCCGCCTTACCGTTGACGGGAGTGCATCCACTCTGCGAGCTGACCTACGAGACGTGCCGCGACCGGCAGCGGTACGCCGAGCGGCTCGAGCTCGCCTTCGTGGACGATGCCGCTCACTTCATCACCGACGACGCCCCGGACGAGGTCGCCGCACTGTCGCTCAACTGGTTCGCGCAGGCGGCCTGACCTCGCACCGGGGTGTGCCGTTCGGCCGCTCCGGTTGCCGGCCCTCAGCGTTGCGTCGGACTGACCGGGTTGGAGGCCGCCGATCCCGGACCGGTCCCGATCGCGTTGGTCGCCTGGACGACGAACGTGTAGGTCGCGTTGAACTTCAGCCCGGTGATGGTGGCGGTCGTCGCCGGTGGGTTGCCGGTGATGGTCGTCGGAGTCTGCGCCTTTCCGCCGACGTACGGAGTGATGGTGTAGCCGGTGATGGCGCTGCCGCCGTCCGACGGGGCGGTCCACGTCACGGTCGCCGAGCGGACGCCGGCGGTGGCGACCACGGCCGTGGGCGCCCCGGGCGCCGCGGCCGGGACGACGGCGTTCGAGGGATCGGACGCCGGTCCGGTGCCGACCGCGTTGGTCGCGGTGACGGTGAACGTGTAGCTGGTGCCGTTGGTCAGGCCGGTCACCGTGGTCCCCGTCGCGGGCGGGTTGCCGGTCACAGTCACCGGGGTGCCGGCGGTCGTGCCGGCGTACGGCGTAACGGTGTACTTGGTGATGGCGCTGCCGCCGTTCGGCGGAGCCGTCCAGCTCACCGTCGCCGACGTGTCGCCGGCGGTGGCGGTGACGCCGCTCGGTGCGGCCGGTGCCGTCGGCGCGCTCGGCGTGACGGCGTTCGAGGGATCGGACGCCGGTCCGGTGCCGACCGCGTTGGTCGCGGTGACGGTGAACGTGTAGCTGGTGCCGTTGGTCAGGCCGGTCACGGTGGTCCCCGTCGCGGGCGGGTTGCCGGTGACGGTGACCGGGGTGCCGGCGGTCGTGCCGGCGTACGGCGTGACGGTGTACTTGGTGATGGCGCTGCCGCCGTTCGGCGGAGCCGTCCAGCTCACCGTCGCGGAGGCGTTGCCGGCGGTGGCGGTGACGCCGCTCGGTGCGGTCGGTGCCGTCGGCGCGCTCGACTGGCCAGGGGTGAACACCGCGTCGACGTAGTAGTTCTCGCCGTGGTAGGTGTTCACCGGGAAGGTGGTCGAGCCGCTATAGCTGTAGAGGTCGTTGGCGACGCCCTGGCTGTTGCGCAGCGCGTGCAGCGGGGGGCTGTCGAGGCTGCCGTTGCCGTCGGGCTGCGGGGAAGGGTGCAGATACATGTACCCGGCATCCTGCGAGTAGTGCCCGACCGGCGCGTAGTAGGAGACGACGTAGGTCGTGTTCCCGGTGACCGCGACCGGGGTCGCGAACGACACCAGCTGCCAGCCGCTGGCCGTCTCGTTGGAGAAGGTGGCCCGAGCAAGGAGCTGGCCGCCGGCGGTCCACAGGTTGCCGATGTGGGTGCCGGTGTTCTTGCTGGACTTGTAGAAGCGGACCCCGGTGACGGTGCCGGCGACCTCGGTGGTGAACTGCATGCCCAGCTCGACGGCGCCGGTATCGCCGGAGTCGACGCCGCCCGGGGTGACGTTCGGTCCCCAGATCGAGCACGGGCACGCGACTGTGACGCTGACGCCGGCGCCCGGGGTCTGCAGGTTGCCGCTGTCGTCGACCGCCCGGGCCATGACGGTGGTGCTCGGGTAACCGTGCGCGATCCACGTGTAGGACCAGCTCGTCGTCCCGGTGGCGGGCTGCCAGGACTTCCCGGCATCGGTGGACACCTCCACGCCGGCGACCACGCCGCCCCCGGAGTCGCTCGCCGTCCCGCTGACCGTCACCTTCGCGCCGTCCGCGACGGTGGTGCCCGAGGCCGGCGAGGTGATGGCGGCGGTGGGTGGCGTGCCGTCGGCGGAGGCGGTAGCGGGCGTCAGGCCGGCGATCAGCGTGGCGGGCTGGACTCCCTGGTCGGCGAAGAGGTTGACGGTGGCCTGCTGCATGTTCTTGTCCGGGGCCTTGCCGGTGGTGGCGCCGTCGAGGCCCCAGGCCCACTGCACGGTGCCGGCGCCGAAGACGAGCGCGCCGCTCGTCGCCCGGTACAGGGTCAGGTTGTGGGTGACCGGGATCCCTTGCGCGACGCTGGTCCCGTAGTCGACGAACGCCTCCGCGGCCGCCGTCGTCGAGGACAGCTTCACCAGCCCGACCGGTTGCGATCCGTTGTTGGCTGCCTCGTCCCACTCGTAGCCGAGGGTGCCGAGCCCGGAGCCCAGCGTCAGGGTCTGGCCGGCGGCCAACGACGCCACCGCGGTGTTGCGCCACAGCCGAAGCTTGGCGTACTGGGCGGGCACCTGGATGTCCGTCGTGCCGGAGTTCACCAGGAAGAACTGCCCGGTCAGCGAGTTCTCGGCCCGGGCGTCACCGGGCGGGCTGAATCGGGGGTCGCGCCAGGTGCCGGTCCAGGTGGGCGGGTCCTGCGGGTCGACAGGGGCGTCGAAGTGAGTCTCCTTGTACGTGACGAGGGTGCGTCCGGCGGCCTTGGCGGCGTCGATGCTCGGTTCCCACCGGGTCTTCCAGAACACCTCGTTGCCGCTGAAGAACGCGAGGTTGAGGCCCTTGTCGCGGGCCGCCTCGACGTTGGCGCGTTGCTCCCCGGACCAGTACTCGTCGTGACCGACCGACAGGAAGACCTTGTGGTTGGAAAGCAGCGGTCCGCGAGTGGCAACGTCCAGCCCCGTGGTGTAGCTGACGTCGTAGCCGTTCGCCTCGAGGAATCGGATCATCGGGTACTCGGCGTACAGCAGGCCGTTCGAGGTGTCGTTGTTGTTCAGCGGGCGGTTGTACGACACCTTGTACGCGCCCTTGTAGCCGCCCGGGCTGCCGGGCGGGCACGCCACGTTGCACTGGTAGAGGCTGTTGCCGCCGTACGTGTTGTACGCCTGCCAGGTCTCGTCGGAGGTCTGGAACAGCATCGCCGAGGTCCCGGTGTCGTTACGCACGACGAAGGGCACCAGGCTGTCGCCACCGGTGTCGTCCCGCACCAGGTGCGCCAAGTAGACGCCCGACACCGCCGTCGTCGGCACCGCCCAGGAGGCGGTGACCGCCCAGTTGCCGCAGTCGACGAGACCGGAGGTCGCATCGGTCAGGCAGCTGGGCTGGTTCTGCGGAAGGGTGACGCTGGGCTTCACGCCCGCCGTGATGATCCGGGCACCGTTGCCCTGGTAGTAGCCCATGCGCAGAATGTCCAGGTGGATGGACTTGGCCGTGGTGCTGATCTTGAAGGAGACGGTCTCGCCGGGGCTCGCGCTCGCGGCGGTCGCGAAGCCCTGGATCGTGGAGTCGCCGGACCCGCTGACCTGCCAGTCGCTGGGCGGGTCGCCGGGCAGGCTGTTCTCGCACGCGATGACGCTGCCACCGGGGTCGCAGACGCCGGCCGCGGCGGCCGGCTGTGCTCCGAAGGTGCCGGGCACCGCCACGGTGACCATGGCGATCATCAGGACGAGCGGCAGCCACGGCAGCAGGTGCCGCACCTGCGACGAGGCACGGCTCGAGCGCGGGAGGACGTGAGCGGTCATGGTGATCAGCCTCCGGGCTTCGCGGCGGGCTGGGCGCTGAACGTGCCCCCGAAGGCGCTGCGGCCGTGGCCGTTGCTCTGACCGGGGCCGGAGTCTCCGCTGTAGTAGTAGAGCGGGTACCCCTCGAGGGTGATCTGCTCGCTGCCGTCCGGCCGCTTGATGTTGCCCACCTCCGGGGCGCTCACCTTGTTGCCCGGTCGCGGCTTGCCGCCGTAGCTGCGCGCCGGCAGCCATTCCGCCGTGCAACCGCCCACGCACTTCGAGCTGCCGGCGGTGTCGAGCGAGAACCGGTACAACGTGCGGCCGGCCCCATCGACAACCTTGACGCCGAACGACGACGCGGCCAGCCCGATGACGGCGGCCGGCGGCGGCTTCACGGCTTCGTCGCCGTCCGGAGAGAGAACCGGCGCGCTCGCGGTGGACGACGGCTGTGGGCTGGCGGTCGAGCCGGTCGGATTCAGCACCACCAGCACGCCCACGGCCGTGGGGACGAGCCCCAACCCCGCGAACAGCAAACGCTTGCGCTTCACAACGCCCCCCGATGACGATGCCCTGCAGGACCCCACGGCGTGCATCGTCACACCCGGGGCGCGACCTTGGGCACCGTAGATCCACTGGCGTCCGGCGGAAAAGTTCCGGCTCGCGCGGCGGCCGGCCGTGGCGTCAGCGCCAGAGCGGGATCCAGCGCGGCACCCACGAGGGCACGCCGGTGACGTGCAGCACCACGACGATCACGCCGTACACGAAGGCTGCGGTGGCGAGCCCGATCAAGACCCGGATCCAGATCGCCTGCGAGTTCACCCAGCGGGTCCAGCCCAGCACCTTGGCCTTGGTGAAGTCCAGCAGCCGTTCCGCCCACGCGAACTCGGTCGCCAGGATCGCCAGGCCCGCGATCACCACGAGCCAGCCGGGCCCGGGAAACGGGATCATGACGACGCCGGCGACCAGGACCACTGTGCCGACGACACCGACGCCTATCCGGTACGTCTGCTTGAGGGCGGGGTTGGACTCGATGCGGGCCCGGAAGCCGACCCGGTCGGCGATGTCGTCCAGCAGCCCGGGCTCCTCGTCGTACTGCCGCTTGCCGGAGCCGGCGTCGTCGGGCTCGGCTGAGCCATGGCGCGAAGTGATGGCAGCTCCTCGGTCGGGGCGGACGGGGTTCATTGTGCCAAAGGAATGGACGGCGGCCGAGGCCACGTCGATCCACGCCTCGGACGTGATCTACGCACCAAAGGTGCCACCCCCGCGTGCGCGCCCCTGGAGGGTCGTGTAGAGTTCTTTTTCGCTGCCTCGCAGAGGTCAGCAACGCGGACGTGGCTCAGTTGGTAGAGCATCACCTTGCCAAGGTGAGGGTCGCGGGTTCGAATCCCGTCGTCCGCTCGAGGGACGCCGATATTCTCGGACGTCGCACGCGGTGGCGTGGCCGAGAGGCGAGGCAACGGCCTGCAAAGCCGTGTACACGGGTTCAAATCCCGTCGCCACCTCCACAGCACCACCAGCACAACTCCATACCGGCTCGGGCGATTGGCGCAGCGGTAGCGCACTTCGTTGACATCGAAGGGGTCACTGGTTCGAACCCAGTATCGCCCACCACGAGCAAGGGACCCGGCCTCGGCCGGGTCCCTTCGCGTTGGCCGCCGGTTACCTGCACAATCGAGTCCATGCCGCTCGAGTACCCCAACCAGCACATCGCCGACCTGGTGGCCAACGACCGCACCGCGCAGTGGCTCGGGGCCACCCTCGTCGGCGTGGGCCCGGGCACCGCCGACGTCGTGCTGGGCGTCG
This sequence comes from Cumulibacter manganitolerans, assembly GCF_009602465.1. Lineage (NCBI taxonomy): Bacteria > Bacillati > Actinomycetota > Actinomycetes > Geodermatophilales > Geodermatophilaceae > Cumulibacter > Cumulibacter manganitolerans. Next base: position 33,323 of record NZ_WBKP01000019.1, read on the forward strand.
GCGAGCAGATGTGCAACGGGCACGGCACCTGCCACGGGGGAGTGCTGTTCACCCTCGCCGACATCGCCTTCTCCTACGCGTGCAACTCCGCAGGCGTGCTCAACGTGGCGGCCGCCGCCGACGTCCAGTTCGTCGCGCCGGCGCACGCGGGTCAGCGGCTGCGGGCCAGCGCTCGCGAGCGGCTGCGGTACGGCAAGGACCGCCGCAGCGGGCTCTACGACGTGCAGGTTACGGTCGAGGACACCGGCGAGCTGGTCGCGTTGTTCACCGGTCGCGCAGCCCAGATCGGCGGGCGCAGCTAGGGAAGCCTCTGGAGGGCACATGCAGATCGGCGACATCTCCATCGACCCGGTGTACGACGGCGCGGGGACCGACCGCGGCACCGAGATCCTCAGCAGGCCCGGGGTCGACGACCCGTGGGCCTGCCACCCCGGCGTCCTCGACGACGCCGGCGAGCTGCACATGCCGATGGGCGGCTTCCTCGTACGCACCGGCGAGCGCGTCGTCCTGGTGGATGCCGGGCTGGGCCCGCTCGAGCGGCCGGGGCTCTCCGGCGGCGCGCTGCTGGAGTCGCTGTCGGCGCTCGGCGCGAGCGCCGAGGACATCACCGACGTCATCTTCACCCACCTGCACTACGACCACGTCGGCTGGGCCACGCGGCAGGGCCGGATCGTGTTCCCCAACGCGACGTACCGCGCGCACGCCGCCGACTGGGAGTACTTCGTCGACGGCCCCGAGGCCACGCCGGGCGCCACGAAGAAGCTCTCGCCGCTGCGCGAGCGCATCGAGCTCTTCGACACCGAGCACACGCTCGCCCCCGGCCTGGACGCGCGGCCCGCCCCCGGGCACACCCCCGGCTCCACGGTGTACGTCGTCTCCAGTGGCCAGGACCGGGCCCTGCTGATCGGCGACGTCGCGCACTCGGTGGTCGAGCTCGCCGAGCCCGACTGGGAGGCCGTCTTCGACGTCGACAAGAAGGCCGCCCAGGCGGTGCGCGACGCGATCGCCCGCGAGGCGCTGGACACCGACACGTACGTCGTGCCCGCGCACTTCCCGCAGATGGCGTTCGGCCGCATCATCACCACCGAGGCCGGCCGCCGCTGGGTCGCCGTGTAGGGCAGCGTGCGGCGTCTCGACGTCGGGCTCGTTCCTCGCCCTCGCTCGACGACCGTGCAGGCGCGGCGTCTCGACGTCGGGCTCGTTCCTCGCCCTCGCTCGACGACCGTGAGGGAGCATCACGGTCGTCGAGCGAGCGGAGCCGATAGGCGAAGCGACGTCGAGACGTCGTGAGCCGCCGCTGGGTCGCCTTGTAGGGCAGCGTGCGCGCGGCCGCCGCCGGGTCGCCGTGTAGCCGCCGCCGATCGGCCACTCGGTACGATCGGAGGGCCAGTTTCCGCGGCGTACGCCGCAGCCACCCCGATCCGCTACGGAGTCCTTCGTGCCACCTGTCAACGCACCGTCCCAGCCAGCCCCGCGCGTGACGGTTCCGGCGGGTACCTCGGCGCAGACCGCGGTGAACGAGGCCGGCTTCGAGCAGAAGGGCGCGCAGGCCGCGATCGTCGTCCGCGACGGCGGGATGCTCCGCGATCTCGCGTGGGTGCCCGAGGCGGACACCGACGTCGAGGTGGTGCTGGCCGACACGCCGGACGGGCGCAACGTCATCCGGCACTCCACCGCGCACATCCTCGCCCAGGCGGTCCAGGCGCTCAACCCGGACGCCAAGCTCGGCATCGGACCCCCGATCACCGACGGCTTCTACTACGACTTCCAGGTCGCCGAACCCTTCACGCCGGACGATCTGCAGGCGATCGAGAAGCAGATGAAGAAGATCATCAAGTCGGGGCAGCGCTTCAGCCGCCGGAAGTTCGCGAGTCTGGACGAGGCCCGGGCCGAGCTTGCCGGCGAGCCGTTCAAGCTCGAGCTGATCGGCGACAAGGGCGCGGGGACCGACGCCGACAGCGAGGTCATGGAGGTCGACGCCAGCGGCGAGCTCACGATCTACGACAACGTCGCCATGCGCGGCGGCGAGTGCGTCTGGGGCGACCTGTGCCGGGGCCCGCACGTGCCCAGCACCCGCTACCTGAACGCGTACAAGATCACCCGCTCCGCGGCCGCGTACTGGCGCGGGCAGGAGGGCAACCCGCAGCTGCAGCGCATCTACGGCACCGCATGGGAGACCCAGGAGGCGCTCGAGGACTACCTGCACCGGCTCGAGGAGGCGGAGAAGCGCGACCACCGCCGCCTCGGCACCGAGCTCGACCTCTACTCCTTCCCCGACGAGCTGGGCTCCGGGCTGCCGGTCTTCCATCCCAAGGGCGGCGTCATCAAGCGCGAGATGGAGGACTACGTCCGTCAGCGGCACATCGAGGAGGGCTTCGAGTACGTCGGCACGCCGCACATCGCCAAGGAGCAGCTCTTCTACACCTCCGGGCACCTGCCGTACTACGGCGAGAACCTGTTCCCGCCGTTGCACATCGACGAGGAGAAGGACGCCGACGGCAACGTCACGAAGCAGGGCCAGGACTATCGCCTCAAGGCGATGAACTGCCCGATGCACAACCTGATCTACCGCTCGCGCGGCCGGTCGTACCGCGAGCTGCCGCTGCGGCTGTTCGAGTTCGGGCACGTGTACCGCTACGAGAAGTCCGGCGTCGTGCACGGCCTGACGAGGGTGCGCGGGTTCGCGCAGGACGACTCGCACTCGTACGTGACCCGCGAGCAGGCCCCGGCGGAGATCAAGCACCTGCTCGAGTTCATCCTGTCGCTGCTGCGTGACTTCGGCCTGGACGACTTCTACCTCGAGCTGTCCACGCGGGACGACGAGGGCGCCAAGAGCACCAAGTTCGTCGGGTCCGACGAGCAGTGGGCCGAGGCGACCGCCGTCCTGGAGAAGGTCGCCACGGAGTCCGGCCTGGAGATGGTGCCCGACCCCGGCGGTGCGGCGTTCTACGGCCCGAAGATCTCCGTGCAGGCCAGGGACGCGATCGGGCGCACCTGGCAGATGTCGACCATCCAGTACGACTTCAACCAGCCGCAGGGCTTCGACCTGCAGTACCAGGCCGCCGACGGGTCCCGGCAGCAGCCGGTGATGATCCACTCCGCGAAGTTCGGCTCGATCGAGCGCTTCATGGGCGTGCTCGTCGAGCACTACGCCGGTGCCTTCCCGGCCTGGCTGGCCCCCGTCCAGGTGGTCGGCATCCCGATCTCGGGCGAGCAGGGCGACTACGTGCAGGACGTCGTCGATCGCCTGCGCCGCAAGGGGATCCGCGCCGAGGCCGACCATTCCGACGACCGGATGCAGAAGAAGGTGCGCACCCACACGCTGCAGAAGGTGCCGTTCATGCTGCTGGCGGGCGGCAAGGACGTCGAGGCCGGGGCCGTCTCGTACCGGTTCCGGGACGGGTCCCAGCGCAACGCGATCCCGGTCGAGCAGGCCGTCGAGGAGATCGTCGCCTGGGTCCGTTCGCGCCGCAACGACGCGCCGTCCGGCGCCTCCGACTTCGCGGTCGGCCGGGACGAGCGGGCATGAGCGACCCGACCGCGGACCACTTCGACCGGCTGTGGACGCCGTACCGGATGGCCTACATCCAGGGTGAGGGCAAGCCGAAGCACGCCGGCGACCTCGACGGCTGCCCGTTCTGCACGATCCCGTCGATGAGCGACGAGGACGGGCTGATCGTGGCGCGCGGCGACCGCGTGTACGCCGTCCTGAACAAGTTCCCGTACAACGCGGGCCACCTGCTCATCGTGCCGTTCCGGCACGTGCCGGACTACACCGACATCGACGTCGACGAGGTGGCCGAGTACAGCGCCTTCACCCAGAAGGCGATGCGGGTGATCCGCGAGGTGTCCGGACCGCAGGGCTTCAACCTCGGGATGAACCAGGGCGCCGTCGGCGGCGCGGGTATCGCGGCGCACCTGCACCAGCACGTCATTCCGCGCTGGGGCGGCGACACGAACTTCATGCCGGTCATCGCCTCGACCCGGGTGCTGCCGCAGCTGCTGAGCGACACCCGCCGGCTCCTGGCGGAGGCGTGGGCCGCCGAGCCGTATCGTGGCTCCTGATGCTCAACGACTCCCCAGCCAGAGACTTCTTCGGCCGGCTGTTCAAGCCCCTCGGTGAGGCCCTCGGCAACGCCGGTGTGCACCCGAACACCGTGACCGTCGTCGGGACGCTGGGGACCATCCTCGCGGCGTTCCTGCTCGTCGGTCGCGGCTACCTGTTCGCCGGGTGCATGGTCATCACGTTCTTCGTCTTCCTGGACCTGCTGGACGGCGCGATGGCGCGCTCGACCGGGAAGGTCTCCAAGTTCGGCGCGGTGCTCGACGCGACCGGCGACCGGTTGTCCGACGCGGCCCTGTTCGGGGCGATCGCCTACTGGTACGGCATCGAGGTGCACGACGGCTGGCTGCTCGCGGCCGCGCTGTCGTGCCTGGTGCTCGGGCAGGCGACGTCCTACGTCAAGGCGCGCGCCGAAGGGGTCGGCATCGCGTGCAACGTGGGCATCGCCGAGCGCGCTGAGCGGCTCATCATCGCCCTGGTCGGCCTGGGGCTCCAGGGGCTCGGCGTCCCGTACGTGCTCGACGGAGCCCTCTGGCTGCTCACCGCGATCTCGGCGTACACGGTCTGGCAGCGGCTGCGGCACGTCTACCACGTGAGCGCTGCCGAGCTCTCCGAGCACGCGTCGTGAGCCGGCTCGACGTGCTGCGGCCGCGGCTGGTCGACTCCGCCTTCGCGGCCGGCTGGGCCGCGGTGCCGTGGCTGCCGCGGCCGGTCGCGGCCCGGGCGTTCGACGCGGCGGCCGCGGTCACCGTCCGCCGGCCGGGCAGCTACGCGCAGCTGCGGCGCAACTTGCGCCAGGTGATCGGACCGGAGGCGTCCGAGGAGCGGTTGGAGGCGCTGGTCCACCGGTCGGTGGCGTCGTACACCCGCTACTGGCGCGAGACCTTCCAGCTGCCGGCGTTGGACCCGATCGAGGTGGCTGCGCGCACCGAGATACGGGGCTGGGAGCACGTACGGCAACCCCTGGAGGACGGGCGCGGCGTCGTGGTCGCGCTGACCCACTCGGGAAACTGGGACAGCGCCGCGGTCGTGCTGTGCAAGGTCATCGGCATCCCGATGACCACGGTCGCCGAGCGGCTGGCCCCGGAGTCGTTGTTCGAGCGCTTCAAGGGCTTCCGCGAGGGGCTCGGCATGCACGTGGCCCCGCTGACCGGCGGACCGGAGCCGTCGGTCGCCGTGCTCAAGCGGGCGCTGCGATCGGGCCAGATGGCCACCCTGCTCGCCGACCGGGATCTGCTGCGCACCGGCATCGAGGTCGAGCTCTGCGGGCGGCGCACCACCATGCCGTCCGGCCCCGCGCTGCTGGCCCTGCAGACCGGCGCGGCCCTGGTGCCGCTCGAGCTCACCTTCACTCCCGACGGCTGGCGCAACCAGTACCACCCCGAGGTGGTGATGCCCGCGACCGGCCGGCTGCGCGACCGGGTGACGGTCGGCATCGAGGCGCTCGCGGCGCAGTTCACCGAGCAGCTGCGCCGCACGCCGCAGGACTGGCACATGCTGCAGCAGGTCTGGCCGGACGTATGACCGAGCGGCCGCTGCGCATCGGCATGGTGTCGCCGTACTCCTGGGACGTGCCCGGCGGAGTGCAGTTCCACATCCGCGACCTCGCCGAGACGCTGATCGGCCAGGGCCACCACGTCAGCGTGCTCACGCCGGTGCAGCGAGCCGTCGATCTGCCGCCGTACGTCGTCGACGCCGGCCGCGCTGTGCCCATCCGCTACAACGGGTCGGTCGCGCGGATCCAGTTCGGCGTCGTGTCCGGCGCGCGGGCGCGGTCCTGGCTCACCCAGGGCCGCTTCGACGTCGTGCACGTGCACGAGCCCCAGACGCTCAGCCTGTCGCTGATCGCCTGCATGATGGCGACCTGCCCGATCGTCGCGACGGTGCACGCCGCGACCGAGCGCTCGCGCACCCTCGCCGCCCTGCAGGCGCCGCTGCAGCCGTTCCTGGAGCGCATCGCGGGCCGTATCGCGGTCTCCGAGCTCGCCCGCCGGCTGCAGGTCGAGCACCTCGGGGGCGATGCCGTGCTGATCCCGAACGGGGTGTTCGTCGACCGCTTCGCGACCGCCGAGCCACTGCCGCAGCTGCGCGACGGCGCCCCGACGATCGGGTTCCTCGGCCGCTACGACGAGCCGCGCAAGGGCCTGCAGGTGCTCATCCCCGCCGTCCGGCGGCTGGTTGCGGAGCTGCCCGACGTGCGGCTGGCCATCGCCGGCCGCGGCGACGACAACCAGCTGCGGGCCGAGCTGCCCCTCGAGCTCAGCGACAACGTCGAGATCCTCGGACCGCTCAGCGAGCAGGAGAAGCAGCGCTTCCTGCGCTCGCTCGACGCGTACTGCGCCCCAAACACCGGCGGCGAGTCGTTCGGCATCATCCTCACCGAGGCGATGGCCGCCGGCGCACCGGTCGTCGCCAGCGACATCGACGCCTTCCGGCGGGTGCTCGACGACGGCCGCGCCGGTCTCCTGACGCCGGTGGGGGACAGTGACGCCCTCGCCGCCGGGCTGTGGTCCGCGCTGTGCGATCGATCCGCCACCGAGCAGCGCCGCGCGCGCGCCACCGAGGTGGTCCGCCAGTACGACTGGTCGGTGGTCGCGCGGCGCGTCCTGGGCGTCTATCGCACGGTGATCGGCGGCTGACCGAGCCACCCGCGGCAGTGCGTCCGGGACGCCACCGCGGCTCGCCGTACCCTTGGTCCTTGTGCTCTGGTTGATCCTCGCCCTCGTGGCGCTCGTCCTGCTGACTGCGTGGGTGACGTGGACGGCGATGCGTATCGAGCGGCTCGGTGCCCGATGCGAGGCGGCGTGGCAGAGCCTGGACGCGCAGCTCGTGCGCCGGGCCTCGGCCCTCCGGGAGGTGACGCACGACCAGATGCCCATCGCATCGGGGGTGCACCCCGTCGTCACCGCAGCCCTCGATGCGCGGCGCGACGAACGCGCGCGCGCGGAGAACGAGATCTCGGCACTGATCGCGGCGTTGCCCGCCGAGCACGTCGACGAGCGGCTGGCCGAGGCATGCTCAGGCGTGCAGGTGGCCCGCACCTTCTACAACGACGCCGTCCGCGCGGCGAACGCGCTACGCGCCCAGCGGTTGCCGCGGCTGCTCGGCCTCGGACGCGCCACTCCGGTCCCGCCGTACTTCGACATCGACGACGCACCCGGAACAGGGCGCCGCTGAGGTCCGCGCCCGCGGGCCGCGACGTAGACTTGGAGGGTCGCCCCCATTCGTTCAAAGGACCCTCGTGACGCAGAACCAGATCCCCTCCGAGCAGACCGACCAGCGGACCGGCACCGCCCGCGTGAAGCGCGGCATGGCGCAGATGCTGAAGGGCGGCGTCATCATGGACGTCGTCACCGCCGACCAGGCGAAGATCGCCGAGGACGCGGGCGCGGTCGCCGTCATGGCCCTCGAGCGGGTGCCGGCCGACATCCGCGCCCAGGGCGGCGTATCCCGAATGAGTGATCCCGACATGATCGACGGGATCATCGAGGCGGTGTCGATCCCGGTGATGGCCAAGGCGCGCATCGGCCACTTCGTCGAGGCGCAGGTGCTGCAGTCGCTCGGCGTCGACTACATCGACGAGTCCGAGGTGCTCACCCCGGCCGACTACACCAACCACATCGACAAGTGGCAGTTCACCGTGCCGTTCGTGTGCGGTGCGACCAACCTCGGAGAGGCGCTGCGGCGGATCACCGAGGGCGCGGCGATGATCCGCTCGAAGGGCGAGGCGGGCACCGGTGACGTGTCCAACGCGACGACGCACATGCGCACCATCACCGCGGAGATCCGCCGGCTCGGCGGCCTGCGCGAGGACGAGCTGTACGTCGCGGCGAAGGAGCTGCAGGCGCCGTACGAGCTGGTCGCGGAGGTGGCCCAGGCCGGCAAGCTGCCGGTCGTGCTGTTCACCGCGGGCGGCATCGCCACGCCGGCCGACGCCGCGATGATGATGCAGCTCGGCGCCGACGGCGTGTTCGTCGGCTCGGGCATCTTCAAGAGCGGCAACCCGGCGCAGCGCGCCGAGGCGATCGTCAAGGCGACGACCTTCTTCGACGACCCCGACACGATCGCCAAGGTCTCGCGCGGTCTCGGCGAGGCGATGGTCGGCATCAACGTCGAGGAGATCCCGCAGCCGCACCGGCTCGCCGAGCGCGGCTGGTAACGCCTTATCGACGAGGAGCCCCCGCCCCCGAATCGGACGTTCGGCGGGCGGAGGGCTCAGGTGACCTCGAGCATGGTGTGCATGCCGGCGAGATAGTGGCCCGGGTAGTTGCAGATCAGCTCGTACCGGCCGGGCGGCAGCTGCAGCGTGGTCCACGAGGAGGCGCCCGGCGGGATGCCGGCGCCGGCACCGTCCGCGCAGGCGGCGGAGGCCTCCCCGAGCGCGCCGGTCTCGTCCACCCGCCCGTCGGCGCCCGTCGTCCGCTCGCCGGCCGGCTGACCCGTCGGGAGCGGCAGGACCACGAGCTCGTGCGGCAGCCGGCCGGTGTTGGTCGCGGCGAAGGACACCTTGCCGTGCGGCACGATGGTCCGGTCGGCGGTGACGCGGGCCGCACCGGCCATCATCGGACCGCCCATCATCCCGCCCCGGTCTGTCAGCGCGACATGCACGGTCGTGCCCGAGAGGGCGGGGGCGGCGCACGGGGGTGCCGGCCCGCGGCCGCCGCGTGTTGGTCCCAGAAGGGCGAGGGCCAGCAGGGAGGCGGCGGTGAGCAGCACGGCCGCGCCGGCGGCGAGGACGACGGTCGCGGTCCGCCACCGCGTCACGGCCTCTTCCTGAGGACCTCGACGCGTGCCCGGTACTCGGTCTCGTCGATCTCGCCGCGCGCGAACCGCTGGGCGAGGATGTGCTCCGGGTCGTCATGCCGGGGCCAACCCGGGTCGTGGCCGCCGCGGAGGCCGCGGAGGCCGCGGAGCAGCAGCACCACGACGGCGATGAGACCTCCCCAGAACAGCAGCATCATGAGGCCCATGACGATCCATCCCCAGACCCCGCCGTCTCCGTACCAGCCGTACATCATCGCCGTCTCCTTCCTCTGCCTCCAGTCTCCTCCGCGGCCGGTGCGCTGACAGGGCCTATCGGCCCGTCCCGGGGCTCGGGCCGGCTCGCTTCCGTGCCGTCACCGGTCGGCATAGAATCGCCAGCGGTCGCCGGTCTGGACCCCGGATGGGGCAGCGCGGCGGCCCGGAGCCGGGGGTGCGGGTTGGGAACACGACGGACGGTGGCCGCGGCGATCCAGCCCCGCCGTGACGGTCCGCGGCGCGCACGCGCGAGCCGCCGCCGAGCCGAGAGCCGGGTGGCGGCATGACCGCCGCCGTGCGCCTGCGACGTGCGGGCTCGGCGATCGGCCTGCTGTTGGCCATGGTGGTCCTGGCGATCGTCGGGGCGGCGTCGCCCGCGCGCGCGGAGTACGGCGACCACATCACGTCGTACGGCATCGACTACGTGATCGACGCGGACGGCACGGTCCACGTCACCGAGACGATCGACTATGTGTTCGCGGGCTCCGGGCGGCACGGCATCTACCGGGATCTGCTGACGCGCGTGAAGTACGACGACACGCAGGACCGGGTGTACGAGATCTCGAACCTCGAGATCACGTCGCCGACCGGTGCGTCCACCGAGACCACGCGTACCGAGAAGTACAGCCACGACCGCCGCACGAAGTACGACTCGTACCGGATCGGCTCGGCGAGCGCGACCGTCGGTGCGCAGGAGACCTACGTGCTGAAGTACGACGTCGCCGGGGCACTGAACGCCCAGCAGGACGCTGACACCGAGTTCTACTGGAACGCCACGGGCAACCAGTGGGACGCCCAGATCAACAAGGTCGACGTGACGGTGCGCGTGCCTGGCGGGGCCACCCAGGTCGCCTGCTGGGCCGGCGCACAGGGCACCTCCGACCCGTGCGACCAGGCGAACACCGCTTCCGACGGCACGGCGTCCTTCACGCAGAGCACCGTCTCCAGCGGCGAGCAGTGGGGCCTCACGATCGACGTGGGGATCGATCCCGCCAAGGTCAGCGCCGAGAAGATCCTCGAGGACCGACCGACCTTCCTCAACCAGAACGGCTTCACTCCGGTCAACGCCGGGATCGGGGCGGTCGTGGTCGCCGCGATCGCCGGCTACGGCATCTACACCCGCCGCGAGAGCCGTGACAAGCGGTTCGCCGGCGTACCGCCCGGTGTGGTGCCCGACGAGCGCGACCTCAAGACCCGCGGGAACGGCGTCGGCGTCGTCCCCGACGACGGCTCGGTCATCCCGCCGGTCGCGTTCTCGCCCCCGCGCGGGGTCAGCCCCGCCGAGGCCAGCTACCTGCGCCGTCCTGGCCCGGACGCCGACCAGCTCTCGGCCACCATCCTCGACCTCGCCCAACGCGGGGCGGTCCGCGTGATCGGCGGCGGGTCGGCCGGCGAGAGCCGGTCGCTGCAGCTCGTCGACCCGGCACGCACGGCGTACCCGCACGAGAAAACGCTGCTGAGCCAGCTGTTCGAGGACTCCGACGAGATCTCGCTGTCCAGCGACGTCGCTCCCGGCGTCGACCCGCCGTTGTACAAGCCGGGTCGCACCCTGCGGCGCCAGCTGGGCGACATCGTCGACCGGCGCAGGTGGTTCACCCGGGAGCTCGGTGGCACGCGACGCCGACTGCGCGGCCTCGGGCTGCTGCTCCTGGGTGGCGGCGCAGCCCTGCTGATCTACACGGTCTACCGCTACGCCTCGGGGCTGCCCGGGACCGGCGTCGGGTTCTGGGGTGTGGTCGGCATCGTCGCCGGGGCGGCGCTGCTGGCGATCTCGCGCACCGGGCGCGGGCAGGGCCGTACGGCGGTCGGCCGCGCGGTGATGGACCAGGTGGACGGGTTCGAGATCTACCTGCGCACCGCGGAGGCCGACCAGCTGCGGTTCGAGGAGGGCGAGGACATCTTCTCGAAGTACCTGCCGTGGGCCGTGGTGTTCGACGTGACGGAGCGGTGGACGCGGGTGTGCGCCGAGCTGAGCGCCGCGGGCCGCATCCCGTCGCAACCGGGCTGGTACTACGGGCCGTGGGATCCGTTGCACTCCTACATCTGGATCTCGGCGCTGAACCACAACATCGGCTCGGCCGCTGCGCCGCCGACCCCGGTGCCGAGCGCGTCGAGCCCCGGCAGCTCGGGATTCTCCGGCTTCGGTGGCGGTGGCTTCTCCGGCGGCGGAGGCGGAGGCGGCGGCGGCGGATCCTGGTGATCCGCGCCACGTCGGGCCGCATAGGGTAGGGCGCAACCCCCTGGAAGGAGACCCGATGGCCGACGAGATCACCCCCGCCCCGCGTGGCAAGGCCCCCTGGAGCTTTGACGGCGTCGTACGCGACGCGGACGGCATCGCCCACTACGAAGGCCTGCCCGACTCGCTGATCGACATGCTTCTCGGCGCGGTCGAGCGGGCCCCGGACGCCGAGGCCGTCGTCGAGGTGGGCGGTGGCCGGCTGACGTTCCGCGACGTGTGGGATCGCGCGGCACGCGTCGCCGGCGGCCTGCGGGCCGCCGGGGTGAAGGACGGCGACCGGGTCGCGATCCTCACCGCGGCGGGCAACGATTGGGTACTGGCGTTCTGGGGCATCCTGCTGTCCGGTGCCGTCGCCGTCCCGGTCAACACCAGGTTCGCGCAGCCGGAGATCGACTACGTCGTCGAGGACTGCGGCGCCAGCTATGTCTTCCACGCGGGGCAGCCACTGCCCGACGGCGATCCGTACATCGCGCCCGGCAAGGAGCACGACGACCTGGCGGCGATCTTCTACACCAGCGGTACCACCGGGCGCCCCAAGGGCGCCCAGACCTCCCACGAGGCATTCCTGACCAACTGCGAGAACATGTGCCGGGGCCTGGGCATCGGCCGTGGCGAGGGGGCCGACTACCGCACCCTCATCTCCGTGCCGCTGTTCCACGTCACCGGCTGCAACAGCCAGTTGCTGGTGTCGATGTACGTCGGCGGAACGAGCGTGATCCTGCCCGAGCTCAACGTGCTGACCGTTCTGGAGCTCATCGGCTCCGAGCGCATCTCCTCGATCACCACCGTGCCGGCGATCTACAAGCTGCTGATGCTCAGCCCCGACTTCCCCCGCTACGACATGAGCGGCGTGCGCTGGGTCGGCTACGGCGGTGCACCGATCGCGCCGGCCCTGGTGCACCAGCTGCGCGAGGCGTTTCCGAAGGCCGGGCTGAAGAACGGGTTCGGGATGACCGAGTCGGCGTCGCTGATGACCGTGCTGCCCGATGAGTACGCGGCCGACCACGCCGACTCCGTCGGGTTCGCCTGCCCGGTGGTCGACCTGGCGGTGGACCAGCCGGACGAGGACGGCGTCGGCGAGCTGCTCGCGCGGGGCCCGAACATCACCTCCGGCTACTGGAACAAGCCCGACGCCACGCTCGACGCGTTCGACGGCGATTGGCTGCACACCGGGGATCTGGCCCGCATCGACGACGACGGCTTCGTATACATCGTCGATCGCGCCAAGGACATGATCAACCGCGGCGGGGAGAACGTGTACTGCGTCGAGGTGGAGAACGCGCTCGCGGCGATCCCGGGGATCGCCGAGTCCGCGGTGATCGCGGTGCCCGACGAGGTCATGGGGGAGAAGGTCGGCGCCGTGATCGTTCCCGCTCCCGGAGCGACGCTCGACCCGGCCGAGATCGCGGACAGCCTGCGCGGCACGCTGGCCGACTTCAAGATCCCGCAGTACATCCACATCGCGGGCGAGCCGCTGCCGCGCAACCCGGGCGGCAAGGTGCTCAAGCCCGGGCTGCGTACCTCGACGCCCTGGGGCAAGCCACTGCGCTGACCTGCCGGATTCAGCCGCAGGTCGAAGTGCCGGCTCAGCGTTCCTCGGACTCGGCGGCGAGCGCGACCTCGTCGTGGTCGACCAGCCGCTGCGCCCGGGCGATCGAGTCCGACGAGTGCCGGCCCTCGCGCCGCGTCTCGGCCAGCCACACGCGCTGCGCGGCCAGCGCCGAACGGCGCAGATCCACGAACTGGGCGACGTCGTTGTCCGGGTCGTCGGGGTCCACCTCGACCGCGTGCGCGAACCACGGGCGGCGCGCGGTCGTGCGCCGGATCGCGAGCTCGACGGCGTGCGGATCGGCGTCCCGGTCGGTCGCCGCCTCGGTGATGGCCTGGACGCCGACGTCCGTCATCTCCGAGATGACCTCCAGCATCTCCTCGCGATCGCGGGCTCGCGTGTCGCGCTGCAGGTGCAGCACCCGCACCAGCAGCGGCAGCGTGCCGCCCTGGACGAGCAGCGTCAGGGTCGCGACGGTGAACGCCACCAGGACCAGCTCCGTGTAGTACGGGTGCTCGCGGGGAAGCGTCTGGACGGCGGCCACCGTCACCACCCCGCGCATCCCGGCCCATCCGATGACCGCGGTGTCCCGCCACCCCAGGGCCTGGTCGCGAAGCGCCGAGAGGTCGTTCTGCTTGCGGCGGTACGCCGCCCGGATGCGCTCCAGGCGGCCCTCGCGGCCGGGCGGCACCTCGGTGATGGCCTCCAGCCGCTCCCCCATGGCGGCGTACCGGCGGGCGCGCTCGCGTGCCACCCTCCGCAGGGTCAGCAGCAGCGGCGGCAGGACGGCGTACCGGACCACCACCAGCAGCACCGCCACGAGGGCGCCGACGCCGACGACCTCGACGATGTGCAGGTTCCGCGCGTCGACCGCCGCGATCACGCCGGGCAGCTGCAAGCCCATCGTCAGGAACACGCCGTTCTCGACGATCATCGTGAAGGTGTTCCAGGTGGAGGCCTCGGTGAGGCGGTGCGCGGCCCGGATCCGCGACTGGCCACGGTTGCCGACCACGAGCCCGGCGACGACCACCGCCACCACCCCGGAGCCGCCGACGGCCTCGGCGGGCAGGAACGCGATGAACGGGGTCGCCACCGACAGCGCGGCGTCCAGCACCGGATCGACGAGAGCGCGCCGCACCTGCACCACCAGCAGCCCGACCAGACCGCCGACGAGGACCGCACCGGTGACCGCCCACGCGAACGCGCCGACCGCTCCCCACACGCTCACGCCCTGGCCGGCACCCGCCGCTGCGCTCAGCGCGGTCGACAGCAGCACCAGCGCGGTCGCGTCATTGACCAGGCCCTCACCCTCCAGGATGGTGAGCACCCGCGGAGGGAGACCCAGCTGCTTGCCGAGCGCGGTCGCCGCGACGGCGTCCGGCGGCGCGACGACGGCGCCGAGCGCGATGGCGAGCGCGAGCCCCACTGTCGGCCAGATCGCGTGCACCACCAGCCCGACGGCGACGGCGCTGATCGCGACCAGCGCGACGGACAGGAAGACGATGACCCGCAGGTTGCGCCGGAAGTCGACCGCGGGAACCTTGCGCGCCGCGGAGTACAGCAGGGGCGGCAGCAGCACCGTGAGGATGACCTCGGGAGAGACCGAGAAGTCGGGGACGACGGGGATCAGGCTCAGCACGGCGCCGGCGACCACCAGGAGCAGGGGAGCGGCGACCCCGATCTTCCCCGCGAAGTAGCCGACCGCGCCGATCAGGATGATGCCGACCACCAGGATGAAGGTCCACTGCGTGGTCACATGATGCATGCGCGCATGCTATCGGCGACGAGGCGCTGGCTCAGGTGAGCCAGCCGGCTACCCGCGCAGGTACGTCGGTCGCCTCCGCGGCCTGCACCGCGGTGACGATCCGCGGGATCGCCGCGCGCAGCCGCTCGGTCTGCGGCGTGAGCGGGATGCGCAGGTAGTTGTCCATCGTGCCGTCCGGCCCGAACCGCGTCCCGGGCACGATCAGCACCCCGTGCCGGGGCGCGAGCCGCGCCGCGTCGGTGGCGACCGCCTGCGGAAGCCGTACCCACACGGTCGCGCCGCCGGCCGGCCGGATGACCTCCCAGGACGGCGCCTGCTGGGCGAGCGCCGCGCGGAGCACGTCGAAGTTCTCCCGCATCCGGGCCGCCTGCCGCCGGGCGGCCGCGTCCAGGTCCGGCATCATCTCGACCGCGATCAGCTGGTCGAGCAGCGGTCCGGACATGTCACCGAGGGCGCGGGCGACGCCGAGCCGCCCGACCACAGCGCTGCCCGCGCGCACCCACCCGATACGCAGGCCGCCCCAGACCGGCTTGGACAGCGACCCGATGGACACGCCCGAGTTGCGGGCGTCGAAGTACGACATCGGCGGCGGCAGCGTCCGCTCCTCGAGCGCCATCAGCCGGAACGACTCGTCGACCATCACCACGGTCCCGGATTCCTCCGAGAGCTGCATGACCAGCGCCCGCGTCTCGGCGTCCATGAGCGCACCGGTCGGGTTCTGGAAGTCCGGCATGAGGAACGCCGTGCTCGCGGCGCTCTGCCGGAAGGCCGAGCGGAGCAGGTCGTGCATCCACGGCTGGTCGTTGTCCGGCAGCAGCCCGACGGGGCTCGGCACGCGACCGGTGTGCCGGATCAGGTCCAGGGCCATGGGATAGGTGGGCGACTCCACGATGACCCGGTCCAGCGCGTGCGTGAGGTCGCCGAGCGCCAGCGAGAACCCGTGCTGCGCGCCGTTGGTGACGAGGATCTGATCGGCGCTGGTCTCGACGCCGGCGGCCACGTAGCGGGCCGCGATCGCCTCGCGCAGCTCCGGCACGCCCAGCGGGAAGTAGCCGTCGGTGCGGTAGAGGCCGCGCATCCGGTCCACGGCGCGGTCGATCGCGGCATCGAGGAGATCGTCGGGAGCGGCGCGCCCGGCCGTCGTGAGGTCGATGATGTCGGCTTCCGGGTCCGCCGGGCGGCGGACCGGCACCAGGCCACTGTCGTAGAAGCTGCCGCTGCCGGCAGTGACCACGCTGCCTGAGCCCCGGCGGCTCGCCAGCCACCCGTCGTCTCGCAGCGCGGAGTACGCGCCGGCGACCGTGGTCCGCGAGACGCCCAGGGCCCGCGAGAGCTCTCGCTCGGCCGGCAACCGGGCGCCGATGGCGAGGCGGCCGTCGAGCACGCTCTGCCGGATCGCTGCGGCGAGGCCACGGTAGGCCGGTCCGGGGCGGCCCTGCCAGCCACCGATCATCTGCGCCAACGCCGTCGCGGACGGCCGGACACTGCTCACCATATGAGCCACTTTCAGCGAACTGGCTATGTAAAGCAAGTCCAATCCGCTGCCATGATCGTCACCGTGACGACGACGACACCACACCGCCGGGCCGGTCTGAGCCGATGGCTGCTGCCGATCCCAACGGGTCGCCGGCCGCGGCGGTTTGCGCAGCTGTTCGCCGGGCTGTCCCTCTACGGCGTCGGCATGGCCATGCAGGTCCGCGGCGCCCTGGGGCTGGACCCGTGGAACGTGCTGCACGAGGGCCTCGCGAAGCGCACCGGTCTCACGTTCGGAACGATTCTCGTGATCGTCGGCGTTCTCGTGATCGCGCTGTGGCTACCGCTGCGGCAGCGCCCCGGCCTCGGCACGCTCGCCAACGCGCTGTGGGTCGGCGTGATGGCCGACCTGACGCTCGCGGTGCTGCCGGAGAGCCGGCTGCTCGCCGTCCGCATCCCCGAGCTGGCGATCGGGATCGTCGGCGTCGGGTTCGCCGGCGCGCTGTACATCGGGGCCGGCTTCGGTCCCGGTCCGCGGGATGGGCTGATGACCGGCCTGCACGCGCGCGGGTTCGGCTCCCTGCGGCTGATGCGCACCTGCGTCGAGGTGACCGTGCTGGTCGCCGGCTGGCTGCTCGGCGGCGGCGTCGGCCTCGGCACGGTGCTGTTCGCGCTGAGCATCGGCCCCCTCGTGCAGTGGTTCCTGCCGATGGTGGCCGTCGACCGTCCGCCGCGCGGTGCCACGGCGTACGCCGAGGGCGACTGACCTCGGTTCTGCGGGGCAGTGGCGCACGCTATCGGGCGATTACCGTGACCTACTCCACCGCAGAAGACGCGGCTCGCGGCTCGCGCGTCGTACGTCGCTAGTGGATCCGCCAGGTAAGGCCGTCCCGCTCGAGCCGCAGCCGGTGGTTGTGCGTGGCCAGCGCACCCTCGAACAGCCGACCCCAGATCCGGTCGACCGCGGGGTGCGCGCCCGGGCCGACGAAGACGGGAGCCTCCTGGGTCACCGTGGCGCCGGCGGCGGCCCGTTCCACCGACGCGGACGTGCCGTGACCGCTGAGCAGGGCGGCGAGGATGTCGGCCGCGCTGTGCGCCGACCCGTCCGGCGTCGCGCCGAGGATCGCGCAGACGGTGGGGTAGTACTGCATGCCGATCTGCTTGGCCGCCAGCCCGATCACCGCGACGGCCTGCTCCTCGCCCCACAGGTCGATCGCCGTGCCGACCGCGGTCTGCGGGTAGGTCATCGCGTAGTTGCGGTGCGCCTTGGCCAGCCGTTCGCTCGGCCACTGCTCGGTCGGCAGGGCCGGCGCCAGCGCCGGGTCGAAGTCGGGGGCGTCCTGCGTGCGGTCGAAGCGCAGCCGCTGGTGCGGCTCCAGCGGCTCGTCGTACTCGAAGTAGTAGCCCTCGAGCGCGCTGTCGCCGTCGGCAGCCTGCTTGGTGCAGACGAAGCCGAGCCGCGGATTGCCCAGCGCGACGCCGTTGCGGGCGTGCCAGCCGCGCAGCATCGCCTCGGAGACGATCGGCGGGACGCCGCACAGCGCCGAGCCCTCCCACACCCAGCGCGGAGTGCCGTACCGGATCCACGCCTTGCGGTCGGACTCGGGCATGAACTCGACGTTGACGCCGCCGATCCAGTTGGAGAGGTAGTGGTACTTCGCCGCCGCGACCGCGTCCGGCTGGCCGGCGAGCCCGAGCTTCTGCAGCCCGGCGACGAACTTCTGCTCCCGTTGCCGGCTGAACACCTCGAACACGAGATCGGCGGCCCGCTGCCCGCCGAGCCGCGACGAGGACGCGAGCACGATGCCGGTGAAGAACGCGTGGTAGAGCTCGGCGACGGCGCGCCATGTGCGCTCGTCGTTCGTCGTGGATGGCATTCCGGCAATGTATCGGTCGCTCGATGCTGCCGAGCGGGAGGCCGGGGGCGCACGCGCAGGCTGGACTACCGTGGTGGCGCGAAACCCGAACGACGGAGGTCTTGTGAGCACACCCACCATCGGCGTCCTGGCACTGCAGGGCGACGTCGCCGAGCACCTGCGTGCGCTGGAGGTGTGCGGGGCACGGGCGGTGCCGGTGCGCCGACCGAGCGAGCTGGCGGACGTCGACGCCCTGCTGCTGCCCGGGGGCGAGTCGACCACCATCGACAAGCTGCTGCGCGCCTTCGGCCTGATGCAGCCGCTGCGCGAGCGCATCGCGGCCGGGATGCCGGCCTACGGCTCGTGCGCCGGGATGATCCTGCTGGCCGACCGCATCGAGGACGGGATGGCGGGCCAGCAGACGGTCGGCGGCATCGACATGGTCGTGCGCCGCAACGCGTTCGGCAGGCAGGTGGACTCGTTCGAGGCCACGGTCGCCATCGCGACGATCGGCGGCGCGCCGTTCCACGCGGTGTTCATCCGCGCGCCGTGGGTGGAGTCCGTCAGCGCGGACGTCGAGGTGCTCGCGCGCGTCGAGAGCGGCCCGGCGGCCGGTAGAATCGTCGCTGTCAGGCAGGGAACGCTCGTCGCGACGTCCTTCCACCCGGAGGTGACCGGCGACCTGCGCGTGCACGAGTACTTCGTGTCGCTGGTCCGCGAAGGCGCGCCGAGCACCGCACCTGCGTCACCGATCGACACCGCATAACGCATGAGGGGACGTGTCCATGAGCGGACATTCCAAATGGGCGACCACGAAGCACAAGAAGGCCGTGATCGATGCCAAGCGCGGCAAGCTGTTCGCCAAGCTGGTCAAGAACATCGAGGTCGCGGCGCGCACCGGCGGTGGTGACCCGGATGGAAACCCGACGCTCTTCGACGCGATCCAGAAGGCCAAGAAGACCTCGGTGCCCAACGACAACATCGAGCGGGCGCGCAAGCGGGGCGCCGGCGAAGAAGCCGGCGGGGCTGACTGGCAGACCATCATGTACGAGGGCTACGGGCCGTCGGGCGTCGCGATGCTCATCGAGTGCCTGACCGACAACAAGAACCGCGCGGCGAGCGAGGTGCGTACGGCGATGACCCGCAACGGCGGCCAGATGGCCGACCCGGGTTCGGTTTCTTACCTCTTCAGCCGCAAGGGCGTGGTGATCCTTCCGAAGAACGACCTGAGCGAGGACGATGTCCTTGAGGCGGTGCTCGAAGCCGGCGCCGAGGAGGTCAACGACCTCGGCGAGTCGTTCGAGGTGGTCAGTGAGGCGACCGACCTCGTGGCGGTCCGCGAGGCGCTGCAGTCCGCGGGCTACGACTACGACTCGGCCGACTCGAGCTTCCTGCCCAGCGTCAGCGTGCCGCTGGAGGCCGAGGCGGCCGAGAAGGTCTTCAAGCTCGTCGACGCGCTCGAGGACTGCGACGACGTGCAGAACGTCTACGCGAACTTCGACGTCTCCGACGACGTGATGGCGCAGATCGACTCCTGATCGCGGCGTGTTGGACGCGTACGGCGTCCGGCATGGCCTACGCTCGATCCTCGTACACGTGTGCGACGAGAGGGCGGCCGATGAGAGTTCTCGGAGTCGATCCGGGATTGACCAGATGCGGCTTCGGCGTCGTCGAGGGGCGCGCCGGGAAGCCGCTGGTGCACCTGCACCACGCCGTCGAGCGGACCCCGGCCGATCTGGAGGTCGCTCGACGCCTCGCGCTGATCTCGTCCGCCGTCCTGCACCAGATCGAGATCTACCGTCCGGACTGCATCGCGGTCGAGCGGGTGTTCAGCCAGCACAACACCCGCACGGTCATGGGTGTGGCGCAGGCCGCCGGTGTCGCGTTGCTGCACGCCGCGCAGGCCGGCATCCCGGTGGCCCTCTACACGCCGTCGGAGGTGAAGGCGGCCGTCACCGGCTCCGGGCGCGCCGACAAGGCGCAGGTCCAGCTGATGGTCACCCGCGTGCTCCGCCTGCCGGCGCCGCCCAAGCCGGCGGACGCCGCGGACGCGCTCGCGATCGCCACCTGCCACATCTGGCGCGGGGCCGCCGTCGGGCGCTACCAGGCCGCGCTGGCCGCGGCCGGCGCGAAAGCGGTGCGCCGATGATCGCCTCCGTGAGCGGCACCGTCCGCAGCCTCAGCGACACGTCCGCGGTCATCGAGGTCGGTGGCGTCGGCATGCTCGTGCAGTGCACGCCCGGCACCCTCGCCCGGCTGCGGGTCGGCGAGCACGGGAGCGTCTCGACCAGCCTGGTCGTGCGCGAGGACTCGCTGACGCTGTTCGGCTTCGCCGGCGACGACGAGCGCGAGCTCTTCGAGCTGCTGCAGACCGCGACCGGCGTCGGTCCCAAGGTGGCGCAGGCCGTGCTGGCCACCATGCCGGTGCGCGAGGTCCGCCAGGCGATCGCGCTGGGCGAGATCGGCGTCCTCACGCGCGTGCCGGGCATCGGCAGGAAGGGCGCCGAGCGCATGGTGCTGGACCTGCGCGACCGGATCGGCATGCTCAGCGCCCCGTCGGCGCCGGGCGCGGCGCCCACCCCCGTCGCGCCGGTCGCCCCGTGGCGCGATCAGCTGCTCGGCGCCCTCACCGGGCTGGGCTGGTCGTCGGGCGAGGCCGACGAGGCCGTGGCCGCGCTGGAGCCGATGGCCGCCGAGGCGATGGAGCGTGACGGTCGCGTGGAGGTCGCCGTCCTGCTGCGGGCCGCGCTGCGCTCCCTGAGCAGGTAGGCATACTGGGTGCGCCATGACTGAGCCCTCCGAGGACGTTCCCGAGATCGTCTCGCCGTACGCCGGCATCGACGAGCGGGACGTCGAGACGTCGCTGCGGCCGAAGACGCTCGGCGACTTCGTCGGACAGGTGCGGGTGCGCGAGCAGCTCGCCGTCGTCCTCGACAGCGCGAAGGCGCGCCGCCAGCCACCGGACCACATCCTGCTCAGCGGCCCACCCGGACTGGGCAAGACGAGCCTGGCGATGATCATCGCCGCGGAGCTGGGTGCCGCGATCCGGGTGACCAGCGGCCCCGCGATCGAACGCGCCGGCGACCTCGCCGCGATGCTCTCGACGCTCGACGAGGGCGACGTGCTGTTCATCGACGAGATCCACCGCGTCGCGCGGCCCGCCGAGGAGCTGCTGTACATCGCGATGGAGGACTTCCGCGTGGACGTCGTCGTCGGCAAGGGCCCGGGCGCCACCGCCATACCGCTCGACGTCGCCCCGTTCACCCTCGTGGGCGCCACGACCCGCTCGGGCCTGCTCACCGGTCCGCTGCGTGACCGGTTCGGGTTCGTCGCGCACATGGACTTCTACACCGACGCCGAGCTCGAGCACGTGATCGGCCGCAGCGCCGGTCTGCTGGGCATCGAGATCGACCCGGCTGGCGCGGCGGAGATCGCCCGGCGCAGCCGCGGCACCCCCCGCATCGCGAACCGGCTGCTGCGCCGCGCCCGCGACTTCGCCGAGGTCCGCGCCGACGGCCACCTGAGCCGCGAGGTCGCCCGCGCGGCCCTCGACGTCTACGACATCGACGAGCTCGGCCTCGACCGGCTCGACCGGCTGGTGCTGGAGGCGCTGGTCCGGCAGTTCAACGGCGGACCGGTCGGCGTCGCGACCCTCGCCCTCGCCGTCGGCGAGGAGGTGCAGACGGTCGAGGACGTCGCCGAGCCCTTCCTCGTGCGCGCCGGCCTGCTCGCCCGCACGCCGCGCGGCCGCATCGCCACGCGCGCCGCCTGGGCGCACGTCGGCGTCGCCATGCCGCGCGACGACACCGCGTTGTTCTGATCGGTCGCCCGGGTGCGATCGCCTCGGGCCCTTCGGCTCTGTGCGGCGGGTCCTGGTCCTCGTAGCGTGGCAACCAGCGACGCAGCAGGAGCGAAGGCATCGAGATGTCGGGGTCCAGCGAGAGCGACACCACGGCGCAGCCTCCCAGAGGGAGCCACGCGCCCATCCAGCGGCGCCGCGATCGGTACCCGACGATCCGCAAGGAGCCGTCGGACTGGCGCGTCGCGCCCAACCTGACTCCCGAGACCTACGACGCCTTCTCCTGGGACGCGGCCCGGTCATGGCTCGACGGGCTGCCGACCGGCGGGCTGAACATCGCGCACGAAGCGGTCGATCGGATCGGCACGCCGCCGGCCCGCACGCCGAGCGGGTGGCCCTGCGCTGGCTGGGACGGCGCGGTGATCGGGCCGAGCTGACCTACGCGGACCTGCGCGCGCGCACCAACCGCTTCGCCCAGGTCCTCGACCGGCTCGGTACGCAGCCGGGCGACGCGGTCTTCGCGCTGCTGGGGCGGGTGCCGGCTCTCTACGTCGCCGCGATGGGGACCCTGAAGGCGCGACGGGTGTTCTGCCCGCTGTTCGCCGCGTTCGGTCCGGAGCCGGTGCGCCAGCGGATGGCGATCGGCAACGGGCGCGTCCTGATCACCACCCGCCAGCTCTACGAGCGCAAGGTCGCCGGCGTACGCGAGCAGCTACCCGCCCTCGAGCACGTGCTGCTCACCGACCTGCAGCCCGGGGAGCCGCTGCCCGAGGGGACGCTGTCCCTCCAGCCGCTGCCCGAGGAGGCACCCGCGGAGTACGCCATCGGCCCGACCGACCCCGAATCGCCGGCGCTGCTGCACTTCACCAGCGGCACGACCGGCGCACCCAAGGGCGCGGTGCACGTGCACGAGGCCGTGGTCATGCATCACGCGACCGCCCGCTTCGCCCTCGACCTGCATCCCGAGGACGTCTACTGGTGCACCGCAGATCCCGGGTGGGTCACCGGCACCTCGTACGGCATCGTCGGGCCGCTCTCGCTCGGTGTCACCAGCGTCGTCGACGAGGCGGACTTCGACGCCGAGCGGTGGTATCGCATCCTGCGCGAGGAGCGGGTGAGCGTCTGGTACACCGCGCCGACGGCGATCCGCCGCCTCATGCGCCTGGGTGCGCCGGGGGAGAAGAGCGATCTGGCGCTGCGCTTCGTGGCGAGCGTGGGGGAGCCGCTCAACCCGGAGGCGGTCATGTGGGGAGTGCAGGCCTTCGGGCTGCCGGTCCACGACAACTGGTGGCAGACCGAGACCGGCGGGATCATGATCGCCAACACGGCCGTGGCCGACATCAAGCCGGGTTCCATGGGGCGGCCGCTGCCCGGGGTGACCGCGGCCGTGCTTCGCCGCGGCCCGGACGGCGTCGACGACGGCGACGGGCGGCCCGAGCAGGTCGAGGCCGGTGAGGTCGGCGAGCTCGCCCTCCGGCCCGGATGGCCCTCGATGTTCCGCGGCTACCTGGGCGCCGAGGAGCGGTACGCCCGGTGCTTCGTCGGCGGCTGGTACCTCAGTGGGGACCTCGTCAGCCGGGACGCCGACGGCTACTTCTGGTTCCACGGCCGCTCCGACGACGTCATCAAGTCCTCGGGCCACCTCATCGGCCCCTTCGAGGTGGAGAGCGCCCTCGCCGAGCACCCCGCGGTCGCCGAGGCCGGGGTGATCGGCAAGCCGGATCCGGTGGCGGGGGAGATCGTCAAGGCCCTCGTGGTCCTGCGTCCCGGTACGGCGGCCGATGCGGCCCTGGTGCGCGAGCTCGTCGGGTTCGGCCGGTCTCGGCTCGGGGCGGCCGTGGCGCCCCGCGAGATCGAGATCGTCACCGCGCTGCCGGTCACCCGCAGCGGGAAGATCATGCGCCGGCTGCTGCGTTCCCGCGAGGTCGGGCTGCCGGCCGGTGACCTGTCCACCCTGGAGGAAGGCGGTACCCCGTGACGACGACGCCGTCCGCCGATCCGAGCTCGCTGGAGCGCGAGGAGGCCCACGCGCTGCTGAAGGGCATGCTCAGGGTGCGGCGCTTCGAGGAGCGCTGCATCGAGCTGTACAGCGCGGCACGCATTCGCGGCTTCATGCACGTCTACATCGGCGAGGAGGCAGTGGCTGTGGGCGCGATGCAGTCGCTGCGGCCGGACGACGCCGTGGTGTCCACGTACCGCGAGCACGGCCACGCGTTGGTGCGCGGTGTGCCCGCGGCGTCCATCCTCGCCGAGATGTACGGCAAGGCGGAGGGCTGCAGCAGGGGGCACGGCGGGTCCATGCACCTGTTCGACCTCGCCGCCCGCTTCTACGGCGGGAATGCGATCGTCGCCGGTGGCATCCCGATCGCGGTCGGGCTCGCCCTGGCGGACAAGCTGCAGGGCAGGGACCGGGTATCGGCCTGCTTCTTCGGAGAGGGCGCGGTCGCCGAGGGCGCCTTCCACGAGTCGCTCAACCTCGCCGCGCTGTGGCGCCTGCCGGTGGTGTTCTTCTGCGAGAACAACCTCTACGCCATGGGCACCGCGCTGACCCGCTCCGAGTCGCAGACCGACCTCACCGCCAAGGCGGCGTCCTACGCGGTGCCCACGTGGGCGGCCGACGGGATGGACGTGCTGGCCTGCCGGGCAGCGGCCGGCCAGGCGGTCGCCGCGACGCGCGCCGGCGCCGGGCCCGCCTTCGTCGAGTTCCGGACCTACCGATTCCGCGCGCACTCGATGTACGACCCCGAGCTGTACCGCCCCAAGGCCGAGGTCCAGCGATGGAAGCAGCGTGACCCGGTGGAGACCTTCGCCGCCGCGCTGCAGGACCTGGGTCTGCTGGACCGGGCCGAGCACGACGCGCTCGAGAGGGACGTCGCCGCGGAGATCGACGACGCCGTCGCCTTCGCGGAGCGCGGCACCCTCGAGCCGGTCGAGGCGCTCACCGACCACGTCTACCGGCGGCGCGTGCGATGAGCTCCCCGGCGACGGTCGAGACGACCTTCCGCGAGGCGTTCCGGGAGGCCCTGCGCGACGCCCTGCAGCGCGACCCGCTCGCCTTCGTCATGGGCGAGGACGTCGGGCGGTACGGCGGCTGCTTCGGGGTGACCCACGGGTTGCTGGAGGAGTTCGGGCCCGAGCGGGTCCGCGACACGCCCCTGTCGGAGGCGGGCTTCGTGGGTGCCGGCATCGGTGCGGCGCTCGGCGGGATGCACCCGATCGTGGAGATCATGACGGTCAACTTCAGCCTGCTCGCCCTCGACCAGATCATGAACAACGCCGCCACGCTCCTGCACATGTCCGGCGGCCAGCTCAACGTCCCGATCGTGATCCGGATGACGACCGGCGCCGGACGCCAGCTGGCCGCCCAGCACTCGCACAGCCTCGAGGGCCTCTACGCGCACATCCCGGGCCTGCGGGTCCTCACTCCCGGCACCCTCGAAGACGCCCGCGGCATGCTGTGGACGGCGTTGCAGGACCCGGACCCGGTGCTGATCTTCGAGCACGGCGCCCTGTACCCGGCCCGCGGGGAGCTGGCCCACGACGCGGGCCCGGTCGGTATCGACGAGGCCGCCGTGCGCCGCCCCGGTGAGGACGTGACCCTCTGCGCCTACGGCGGCGGCCTGCCCAAGGCGCTGAGCGCCGCAGCGCTGCTCGAGGCCGACGGCATCTCCGCGGAGGTCCTCGATCTGCGCACCCTGCGGCCGCTGGACGACGCGGCGATCCTCGGGAGCGTCGCCCGGACGCACCGGATGGTCGTCGTGGACGAGGGCTGGCGCAGCGTCGGCGTGGCCGCCGAGGTGTGCACCCGCGTCATGGAGGGCGCGTTCTACGAGCTGGACGCGCCGGTCGCCCGGGTGTGCGGCGCCGAGGTGCCGGTGCCCTACGCCGCGCACCTCGAGCAGGCCGCGCTGCCGCAGCCGCAGGACATCGCGGCTGCCGCCCGGAGGCTGGTCGGCAGCCGTGGCTGAGTTCACGATGCCCTCGCTGGGCGCCGACATGGACTTCGGCACGGTCGTCGAGTGGCACGTCCGGCCCGGAGACCACGTGGCGCGCGGAGACATCATCGCCGACGTCGACACCGACAAGTCGGTGATCGAGGTCGAGGTGTTCCTCGCCGGCACGGTCGAGAGGATCCTCGTCGCCGAGGGCGAACGGGTGCCGGTCGGCGCGCCGCTCGCCGTGCTGCGCGAGGACGCCGCGGCCCCGGGACAGCCGGGTCGCGACGTACCGCCGCGACCGCCGTCGATGTCCGAGGTGCCGCCGCCACCGCCGTCGACGTCCCTGGCTCCGTCGGCGCCCGACCTACCGCCGCCGGCTGTCGCCGACCGGTCCGAGGTGCCGGCGCCAGATCCGGCGTACCTCAGGGCGGCAGGTGGACCGGAAGGCCCCGCCGGGTTCGACCCGCCGGGGCAGGGCCCGGCGTGACTGCGACCGGCGATCGTCAGCGGT